>DASYCS010000395.1:0-6762 GCA_036500025.1 Mesorhizobium sp.
CCGACCGAGACGCTGGCTTCCTATACGCCGCCCAAGAAGGAAAAGGTCATCCAGCAGGCGGAAGACGATAATGCCGCCGCACCCGATTCGACCGGCATCGGCAAGATGCGCTGGCCGGTTCGCGGCCGCGTCATTTCCAGCTTCGGCGGCGGCAAGGACGGCGATGGCATCGACATTTCCGTGCCGGAAGGCACACCCGTCAAGGCTGCCGAGAACGGCGTCGTCATCTACGCCGGCAATGGCCTCAAGGAGTTCGGCAACACCGTGCTTGTGCGCCATGAGGATGGGCTGGTGACGGTCTACGGCCACGCCAGTTCGCTGGAAGTCACGCGCGGCCAGAAGGTCAAGCGCGGCCAGGAAATCGCGCTGTCCGGCATCAGCGGCACCACCGATTCGCCAAAACTGCATTTCGAGGTGCGCAAGAATTCCGCGCCGGTCGATCCGAAGGGTTTCCTGGAATAAGCGCAATCAGCGACTTGCGGGCCGCCTGACCTCCAGTCCGGCCCGCCGGCTTGGCCCGTCCCGAAAAAGGGGGCGGGCCTTGTCAGTTCAGAGCATTTCCAGCAAAAGTGTGAAACGGTTTTGCATCCGGAAATGCGGCCAAAGCGACGGGATGGACCGGTCTTTCCGAATCGGTGAAAGCCAAGTCTAGTCGTTGAGCGGCTTGCCCAGCCTGCCGGCGAGATCTTGGCTGAACTGCCAGGCGACGCGGCCCGAACGGCTTCCGCGCGTCGTTGCCCATTCCAGCGCCTCGGCGCGCAACGTTTCGGCGTCCGTCTCCAGGCCGTAATGGCGGGCATAGCCGTCCACCATCGCCAGATAATCGTCCTGCGAGCATTTGTGGAAGCCGAGCCACAGGCCGAAACGGTCCGACAGCGAAACCTTTTCCTCGATGGCCTCGCCCGGATTGATGGCGGTCGAACGCTCATTGTCGATCATGTCGCGCGGCAGCAGGTGCCGGCGATTGGAGGTGGCGTAGAAGATAACATTGCTCGGCCGCCCCTCGACGCCGCCTTCAAGCGCCGCCTTCAGCGACTTGTAGGAGGTGTCGTCGTGGTCGAAAGACAGATCGTCGCAAAACAGGATGAAGCGATAGGGCGCGGCCTTCAAAAGCGTCATCAGCCGGGGCAGGGTGTCGATGTCCTCGCGGTGGATTTCGATCAGCTTGAGCGGATTGCCGCCAGCCGCATTGATCTGGGCATGAACCGCCTTGACCAGCGAAGACTTGCCCATGCCGCGCGCGCCCCACAAAAGCACGTTGTTGGCGGCAAGCCCTTTTGCGAAGCGCTCGGTATTGTCGACCAATATGTCGCGGACACGGTCGACGCCCCGGATAAGGCCGATGTCGACGCGGTTGACCTTTTGCACCGGCTCCAGATAGCCACGGTCGGCCTGCCACACGAAACAATCGGCCCCGGCGAGGTCGGTTTGCGGCGCAGGCACAGGCGCCAGGCGTGAGACGGCCTCGATCAGGCTGTCCAGTTTCCGGTTCAGGGCGTCGAGGGCATTATCGGTCATAGCGTCACTTTTATGTTTGCATTGGCGGCGAATGACGCTCTAACACGGGCCAACAGGCCGGAAAAGCAGCGGATTTGCCTGTCCACGCAGTTGCAATGGTAACTTTACCGACTATATTCCGGCCAATTTCGCGGACCGCCTCGCGGCCGCTCTTCCCAATTCAGGAGCTATTCGATGTTTGTTACTCCGGCATACGCCCAAGGCATCGGCGGCGCTTCTCCCGACATGCTCATCAGCATCCTGCCGTTCGTGCTGATTTTCGTCATCATGTATTTCCTCATCATCCGCCCGCAGCGCACCCAGCTGAAGAAGCGCGGCGAGATGCTGGCGGCCGTGCGGCGCGGCGACACCGTCGTCACCGGTGGCGGCCTCATCGGCAAGGTGACCAAGGTGATCGACGACAACGAACTGGAAATCGACCTTGGCAATGCCAACAAGGTGACCGCGTTGCGCTCCACCATCGCCGAGGTTCGCGTCAAGGGCGAGCCGGTAGCGAACCAGAACGCCAAGAAATAACCGTATTGAAGGCGGACCGCCGCTTGTACGCCTGAACGGATAGTCGCTTATGCTGTATTTTTCGCGTTGGAAGACGATTGGCATCTGGGCAATTGTGCTGCTCGGCATGTTTTTTGCCGCACCCAATCTTTTTCCGCAATCGGTTCTCGGCAAGCTGCCGGACTGGCTTCCCAAGAAGCAGATGACGCTTGGCCTCGATCTTCAGGGCGGGTCCCATATCCTGCTCAAGATCGATCCGAACGACCTGATCAAGGAACGGCTGGAAACCGCGCGCGACGAAATACGCACCAGCCTGCGCGACGCCAAGGTCGGCTATACCGGCCTTTCCGGCACCGGCAAGTCGGTGCAGGTGCGCATCCGCGACGCCGCCCAGGTCGATGCGGCCAAGACGGCGCTGAAGGCGCTGACGGACCCCGTCGCCTCCGGGCTTCTGGCCGGTGGCTCCATCACCGAAATGGAGCTGACCGAGCCTGAGCCGGGCGTGCTGCGCTACACGATTACCGATGCCGGCCTGAGCTACCGCATGTCGAGCGCGGTGGCGCAATCGATCGAGGTGATCGGCCGCCGCGTCAACGAACTTGGCACGACAGAGCCGATCGTGCAGCGCCAGGGGTCGGACCGTATCCTGGTTCAGGTGCCGGGCCTGCAAGACCCGCAGCGGCTGAAGGACATTCTCGGCCAGACCGCCAAGCTGACCTTCCAGATGGTCGATCAATCCGTGCCCGTGCAGGACGCGCTCAGCGGCCGCGCGCCGGCCGGCTCCACCATCATGTATTCGAAAGACCAGCCGCCGGTTCCGTACCTGATCGAGAACCGCGTCATCGTTTCGGGTGAAAGCCTCGTCGATGCGCAGGCGACTTTCGACCAGCGCACGAGCGAAGCAGTCGTCTCGTTCCGCTTCGATTCGAAGGGGGCGACGCGTTTCGGCCAGGCGACGCAGCAGAATGTCGGCAAGCTGTTCGCCATCATCCTCGACGGCCATGTGATTTCCGCCCCGCAGATCCGCGAGCCTATCCTCGGCGGCACCGGGCAGATTTCCGGCAACTTCACGGCCCAGAGCGCCAACGACCTTGCCGTTCTGCTGCGCGCCGGCGCGCTGCCAGCGACGCTGACGATAATCGAGGAAAGAACGGTCGGTCCGGGCCTCGGCCAGGATTCGATCCAGGCAGGCAAGATGTCGGCACTCGTCGCTTCGATCCTCGTCGTGACGTTCATGGTCGCCGCCTATGGCACCCTTGGCTGGATCGCCAATCTCGCGCTCATCGCCAATCTGGCACTCATCGTCGCCGTGCTCTCGCTTGTCGGCTCGACGCTGACCTTGCCCGGCGTCGCCGGCATCGTGCTGACTGTCGGCATGGCGGTCGATTCCAACGTGCTTATCTATGAGCGCATCCGCGAGGAGCGACGAGCCGGGCGCTCGGTGCTGCAATCGGTCGATATCGGCTTCCAGCGCGCGCTGGCGACGATTCTGGACTCCAACATCACCACGCTTATCGCCGCCATCGTGCTGTTCTTCCTGGGGTCCGGCCCGGTGCGCGGCTTTGCCGTCACGCTTGCCGTCGGCATCATCACCACCGTTTTCACCGCCTTCACGCTGACGCGCTGGATGGCGGCGGAGTGGCTGCGCCGCGCTCGCCCCAAGGAATTGCCGAAGGGCTATGTCCGCCTCGTGCCGGAAGTCACGCATATCCGCTTCATGCGCATTCGCTTGCAGGTGTTTGTCCTGTCGATCGCCCTTTGCGTCGCCTCGGTCGGCCTGCTGCTGACCCATGGGCTGAACTTCGGCATCGACTTCACCGGCGGCACGCTGATGGAAGTGCGGGCCAAGACCGGCGATGCCGATGTCGGCGATATCCGCTCGCGGCTGTCGAAGGCCGGTATCGACGAGATTCAGGTGCAGAGCTTCGGCACGCAGACCGATGCGCTCATCCGCATCGGCGCCATGGCCGACACCGGCGACGAATCCGGCAACGCCATCGTCAAGAAGGCGCAGGATTCGCTGACTTCAAGCTACGATATCAGGCGGACCGAACTGGTCGGCCCGACCGTTTCCAGCGAACTTGCCTGGGCCGCCATACTCGGCGTGGTGGTCGCCATGGGGGCGATCCTGATCTATGTCTGGATACGGTTCGAGTGGCAGTTCGCCGTCGGGTCGATCATCGCCACGATCAACGATATCACGCTGACACTGGGGTTCATTTCGATCACCGGGTTGCAGTTCGATCTCACCACGGTAGCCGCCATCCTGACCATCGTCGGCTATTCGCTCAACGATACGGTCGTCATCTACGACCGGGTGCGTGAGAATTTGCGGCGCTTCAAGCGCATGCCGCTCGGCCAGCTGCTCGATCTGTCGGACAATGAAATGCTGTCGCGCACGACGATGACGTCGATCACCACGTTCCTTGCCCTGCTGGCTCTGTTCGTGCTGGGCGGCGAGGTCATCCGGTCGTTCGTCGCCTCGATGCTGTTTGGCGTGTTCATCGGCACCTTCTCGTCGATCTTCATCGCCGCGCCGATCCTGATCCTGTTCAAGTTGCGGCCGTCATCGGCAACCTCAAACGAGGGTGCGGCGCAGCAATTGCCCGCCAGCTGATGGGGGCGGGCATCGTCATCCGCGAAGCGTTCTTTCCCGGACGCGCGCCGATAGAAGCCTACGGCAATGGCGGTTTCCGCTTCGCCGACATGTCGCATCGCGGGTCGCTTTTGTGCCTACCTTCCGGCATTTACGGCTGGGAGCCTGCCGATCCGCTGGCATTGACGCAGGCTGATTTCGAAAAGCTGTTTGCGCAGGCCGGGCAGGTGGAAATCCTGCTGGTCGGCTGCGGCACCGATTTGCGGCGGCTGCCGGCGGAACTTCGAATAGCGCTCAAGGATGCCGGCATCGCCAGCGATGCCATGTCCACCGGCGCTGCGGTGCGAACATACAACGTGCTGCTGGCCGAAGAGCGCGCCGTGGCGGCGGCGCTGATCGCCGTCGACTGAAGCGATGGACGATACGGCCAAGATCGTCATGGACACGGTGCGCGCCGGCGACCGCGACCGCTATCTCTCAGCGCTCTATGCGCCCGCCGAAAAGCGCGATGGGCTGCTGGCGCTTTATGCCTTCAACACCGAAATCGCCGGCGTGCGCGACCGTATCCACGAGGCGCTGCCCGGTGAAGTTCGCCTGCAATGGTGGCGCGACATCATCGCTGCCGGCGGCGACGCCAATGCGGCGGGGCATCCGCTGGCGACCGCGCTGAAAAACACCATCGCCGCCTTTCGTCTGCCGGGGCAGGCTTTCGACAATTATCTCGAAGCGCGCATCTTCGACCTCTACGACGATCCGATGCCGTCGCGCACCGATCTCGAAGGCTATTGCGGCGAGACGGCCTCGACGTTGATCCAGCTCGCCGCGATGGTGCTGGACGATGGTGCGGCACCCGGCATCGCCGAACTGGCGGGCCGCGCCGGCTGCGCGCAGGCGATGACCGGCCTGCTCATGCTGCTGCCATTGCATAGGTCGCGCGGCCAGTGCTTCGTGCCGGTTGATATCCTGAACGCGGTAGGCTCGACGCCGGAAGAGTTTCTGGCAGGCGATGGCGGGCCGGCGGCGACGCGCGCAATCGCGGCCATGATCGCGCTGGCGCGGGAGCATCTGGCGGCTTTCCTGGCTGGTGCACCCAGCCTCCCGCCATCGCTGCGCCCCGCATTCCTGCCGTTGGCCTTGTCCCAGGCCTATCTCGACAGGATGCAAAGGCCGGATACCTCGCCTTTGCGCCGGACGGTCGGCCTGTCGGGGCTAAGGCGCCACTGGCTGCTGTTTCGGCACGCGTCGCGCGGATGGAGCGCCTAGGCAACTCCAAGGCAAGCGGGCAGCGTTTTTCCCGTCAGGGTCTATTCGGCGGCGACCGCATAGCCGGCGCCGTCCAGCCATTGCCGGAAATCGACCAGCGCGCGCGCCGTCATCGCCTTCTTCTTGGCGACGGTCTTTTCCTTGCCGCGCAGGCGCTTGCCGTCGATTTTTGGCGCGTCCATCGGCGGAAACAGGCCGAAATTGATGTTCATCGGCTGGAACGAGCGTTTGCCCGGCTCATCCTCCGAAACGATATGGCCACCGGTGATGTGATTGAGCAGCGCCCCGAAGGCCGTGGTTATCGGCGGCGGGGCAAGCTGCGCGCCAAGCCGCTGCGCTGCCGCGAAGCGCCCGGCGAGCAGGCCGATTGCGGCGCTTTCGACATAGCCCTCGCAGCCGGTGATCTGGCCGGCAAAGCGGAGGCCTGGCCGCGACTTCAGTTGCAGAGAGCCGTCGAGCAGCGTCGGCGAATTGATGTAGGTATTGCGGTGCAGGCCGCCCAGCCGCGCGAATTCGGCGTTTTCGAGGCCCGGAATGGTGCGGAAGACGCGCACCTGCTCGGCGTGCTTCAGCTTGGTCTGGAACCCGACCATGTTGTAGAGCGTGCCCAGCGCATTATCCTGCCGAAGCTGCACCACCGCATAGGCCTTCACTTCCGGATTATGCGCGTTGGTCAGGCCCATCGGCTTCATCGGCCCGTGCCGCAGCGTCTCCGCGCCGCGCTCGGCCATCACCTCGATCGGCAGGCAGCCGTCGAAATAGGGCGTGCCTTCCCATTGCTTGAATTCGGTCTTCTCGCCATCGATCAACGCCTGCACGAAGGCGCCATACTGGTCCTTGTCCATCGGGCAGTTGATATAGTCCTTGCCGGTGCCGCCCGGCCCGACCTT
>DASYCS010000396.1:0-11898 GCA_036500025.1 Mesorhizobium sp.
CGGGCAGGCGCAGGGGCTTGGCGACAGGCTCGGCGTGCTGCTGGTGCAGTTGCCGCCGAGCCTGCGCTTCGCGCCGGAGGTCGCGGAAGGCTTCTTCGCCATGCTGCGCGGCAAAACCATGGTTGGAATTGCCTGTGAGCCACGCCATGCAAGCTGGTTTGGCACCGAAGCCGACGCCTTGCTAGCTTCCCATCAGATCGCCCGCGTTGCCGCCGATCCGGCCAGGCACGAGGGCGCAGGCCAGCCGGGCGGATGGCCGGGCCTTGCCTATTTTCGCCTGCATGGCGTGCCGCGCATTTACTATTCAGACTATGGCGACGAACGGCTACGGGAAATCCGGCAACGCATGGCCGCCTGCCATGAAGCGGGCGCGAAAGTCTGGTGCATCTTCGACAATACGGCCGAGGGCCACGCGCTTGGCAACGCCCTTACGCTCGACGGCGCTGCTCCGTGAGGCTTTGCGTCAAATCACGTTCAGTTCGCGGAAGGGGCGACGCTCGGCAATGCGCTGATAGCCGAAGGCCGAACAATCGACGGTGCGATAAGCCCCGTGGACGATGAATTCGGCCAGGGACTTGCCCACCGCCGGGGCCTGCTGCAAGCCGTGGCCGGAAAAGCCGTTGGCGAAGATGAAGTTCGACACGTCCGGGTGCGGGCCGATGACCGCGTTCTGGTCGAGCGCGTTGTAGTCGTAATGGCCGGCCCAGGCGCGCGTCATCTTGATCGCCTCGAAGGCGGGAATGCGCGTCGCCAGCACCGGCCATATAGTTTCCTCGAAATGGCTCCAGACCGGCTCGAAATCGGCCGGATCGGCGGCCTGCTCGCCTTCCTCGACCTCCGCGCCGCCGGCGATGTAGACCGAACCTTCCGGGCGGACATAGATGCCGCTCGGATCGACCAGCAGCGGCATGTCGGCGAATTTGTCGCGCGCCTCGAACACGAACACCGTGCGCTTGCGCGGCTCCACCGGCAGCGCCAGCCCGGCAAGGGCTGCGACCTTGCCGCCATTCGGCCCGGCGGCGTTGACGACGATGCCGGCATCGAGCGTTTCGCCATTGTCCAGCGTCACGCCGGTGACGCGTGCGCCGGAGCTGGAGATGCCGGTGACGGTGGCGGTGATGAGATCGATGTTCTTGCTGCGCAGCGCCTTGCGGAAAAGCTGGAGGTAGGCATGGGCGTCGAACCAGCCCTCGCCGCTTACCCCGTAGGCGCCGGCAGCGATGTCTTCGGTCGACAGCCAGGCGAAGCGCCGCGACAGGGTGGCGGCATCTTCCAGCACGATGTCGGCGCCTTCGGCCACCTGAACGGCATGGTTGGCTTTCAGGACGGGCAGTCCGTTTTCGCCGGCGAGGATCAGGTAGCCGCCTTCTCGGAAGCCGATGTCGGCATCTTCTCCGAACTCCTCCTTCAGCCGCTTGAACAGGCCAAGCGTGAACTGTGACAGGCGGATGTTTTGCGGAATCGAGAATTGCTGGCGGATGGAAGCGGCCGAAAGCGTCGTTGCCGAATGGGTGAACTGGGGGTCACGCTCGACCAGTGCGATGGAACCGGAAAAACCTTCCTTGCGCAGGTAATAAGCGAGCGATGAGCCGACGATGGCTCCGCCGATGATCACGATGTCGTATTGCGCCATGTCGCTCTTCCGAAGTCGGTTGGTCGAAACAGATGACAGCTTTCGCCACCTTGCGGCAAGCCCTTGCAAGGGCCAGCTTTGACAGGCAAGAAGACCAGATGACGACAGATGGCTTTCGCCCGCGCCGCTCGGTGCTCTACGTGCCCGCCGCCAACGACAGGGCGCTGGCCAAGATGGCGACGCTTGGCTGCGATGCCGTCATCATCGACCTTGAGGATTCCATCGCGCCCGCCGACAAGATTTTGGCGCGCGAGAAGCTGAAGGGGATTTTCGCCAGCCGCCCACGGCGGCGTTGCGAGATGGTGGTGCGCATCAACGGGCTTGCTACCGAATGGGGCGCGGACGACCTGCTGGCCGCCGCTGCTTGCGAGCCGGACGGCATCCTTCTGCCCAAGGTCGATACGCCGCGCGACGTGCTGGAAGCCGGCGACGCGCTCGACGACGCCTTTGCGCCGGACGAGGTGAAATTGTGGGCGATGATCGAGACGCCGAAGGCGATGCTCAACATCGGCGCGATCGCCGAGCTTGGTCGCGATCCTGCCTCGCGGCTGAACTGTTTCGTTGCCGGAACGAACGATCTCGTCAAGGAAACCGGCATATTGGCGACGCCGGATCGTCGCTACCTGTTGCCGTGGCTGATGCAGATGGTGCTGGCGGCGCGCGCGGCCGGTCTCGACCTTCTGGACGGGGTCTTCAACGATTTCGGCGATGCGGACGGTTTTGCGCGTGAATGCACGGAGGCGGCCAATATGGGCTTCGACGGCAAGACGCTCATCCATCCGGCGCAGGTCGAACCGGCAAATTCGGCGTTCGCGCCCTCGGCGCAAGCAGTTGCTCAGGCAAAGGCTATCCACGATGCGTTTGCGCTTGCCGGAAATGCGAACAAGGGCGTGATTTCGCTGGACGGCAAGATGGTCGAGCGGCTGCATCTGGCCCAGGCGGAAAAATTACTGGCGAAAGCGGCCGCCATCGGGGCATGATCGCCAAAACTCATTATGGGACCAAAAGCCAATGCGCCTCTACCGCTTCCTCAGCGCCATCGACGATGCCAGCTTCTGTCACAAGGTGACGGCGGCGCTGAACAAGGGCTGGCATCTCTATGGCTCGCCGACCTACGCCTACGACAAGAAAGAAAAGATCATGCGCTGCGGGCAGGCCGTGGTGAAGGACATTGAAGGCCAGGAATACGAGGCCGGCAAGACCAAGCTGAGCGACTGGTAAGACGCCAGGGAGGCGGCGCTACTGCGCCTCTTCCTCAAGCTTTTCCATATCGTCGTCCGAAAGGCCGAAATGGTGGCCGATCTCGTGGATCAGCACATGGGTGACGATGTCGCCCAGCGTCTCCTCGTTCTCGGTCCAGTAATCCAGCATCGCCCGGCGGTAGAGGGTGATGCGGTTCGGGCCGTCGCCGGTCTGCGGGTTCCAGCGCTCGGCGATGCCGCGTCCCTCGAACAGGCCGAGCAGGTCGAAGGGCGTTTCCAGCGATAGGTCGTCCATGATCTCGTCGGTGGGGAATTCGGCGACCTGGATGACGATTTCGCCGGTCAGCTTGCGAAATTCCTCGGGCAGATGCGCGTAGGTCTCCATGGCAAGGAACTCGATCTCCTCCAGCGAGGGCGAAAGTTCGTCGTGCCAGGTACGGGTCTTGTAAATGCGGGCCATTCGTTTTCCTTGTTGAGCCGCATATAGGCTCTCGCGCCTGAATCGGCAAATGACGCCGGCTTGATCCGGCGGGGAAGGGCGGAGAGGAATAAATTCTTTTCGCAACGCGGGCAGACTCTGCTTGACTCCGGGGCGGGCCTCTGGAATCCATAAGAACATAAAGAGAACAGACTTGCTGGAAGCTGGACCGTCATGGCGAAGGATGCCGTGGCGCGGGAGATCGTTTTTGCCCTGCGCCGCCAGATCGCGAAAATCGAGGGAACGCTGCCGGAGTGCCTTGAGGCCCCCGCCAGGGCGGATATCACCGTGGTCAGGCGCGGCGGCCAGGCCGAAGGCAATGACGCCCTGTCCAATCGCGCCCTGGCCAGTCTCGCCTTGTCGACTGGGGCGGGCTGCCTCGACGCGGCGCTTGGCGGCGGCTTGCCACAGGGCGCGCTGACCGAAATCCACGGTCTCGAAACCCGTGACGCCGGCGCGGTCACCGGTTTCGTGCTGGCGCTGGCGGGCCTGGCGGTGGGTGCGGCGCAAGGCGAGGCCGGGCTTGCCACCCCTATCGTGTGGATCGGCATGACGGAGACTTTCGGCGAGGCCGGCTTTCCCTATGCGCGCGGGCTTCAGTCGTCGTTCGGCGTCGGTCCGGAATCGCTGCTGTTTTGCGAGGCTAGAAAGCTGGCCGATGCGCTGTGGATCGCCGAGGAAGCGGCGCGGCTGTCGACATCCGCAGCGGTCGTTCTCGAAATTCGCGGCAACCCGCGGCGGCTCGACCTGACCGCGACAAGGCGGCTGCATGCAAGGGCGCAGCAAACCGGGCGGCCGCTGTTCCTGCTGCGACAGGCAGCCCTTGCCGAGCCGACGGCGGCGCCGGTGCGCCTCGTCGTTTTACCGGCGCCTTCGGGCTTGCGCGAAACGGTTGCCGGTCCGCTCACCGGTTCGATCGGCCTGCCTGCCTTCGCCGTTTCGATCAGCAAGAGCGCATATGCCTCGAATGGACAATTCATACTGGAGTGGAACCCCGATGAACGCATATTCATGGAACGAGGCGCGGGGGAACGAAGTGCGGGAGAAATCCGCGCAAAGGATCCTTTCGCTGTGGTTTCCCTACCTCGCCACGGAGCGGATTCTGCGGCAGCGCCTGGGGCGGTCGTGGCGTTCAAGCCGGCCCTCGGACGCCAGGCGCGCAAGCCTGCCGCTGGTGATCAGCCACCGCGACCGCAACGCGCAGCGCATCGCGGCGCTCGACGAGCGGGCTGAGGCGCTTGGCCTGAAGCGCGGCATGGGCATCGCCGATGCGCGCGCCATGCATCCGGCAATCGACATCGAGGAGGCCGATGCGCAGGCCGACAGGTTGCTGCTCGAAGGGCTTGCCGACTGGTGCGATCGCTATACGCCGCTGGTGGCGCTGGATGGGGCGGATGGATTGTTCCTCGATATTGCCGGCTGCGCGCATCTTTTCGGTGGCGAGAGGGCCATGCTGGATACCATGCTGACGCGCTTTTTACAGCAGGGCTTCATCGCCCGTGCGGGCATCGCCTCGGCGGCGGGAGCGGCGTGGGCGGCTGCGCGCTTCGCCAGCGGCAGTATCGTTGCCGTCGGTGAGGAGGCCGCACTTTTGGCGCCGTTGCCGCTTTCGGCGCTGCGCATCGAGCCGGCCGTGCGCGAAAGCCTGGAAAGCGTCGGGCTGCGCCGGGTGGGTGCGGTCATGGCGACGCCGCGTGCGCCGCTTGCCCGCCGTTTCGGCGCGCTGTTGCTAGAGCGGCTCGACCAGGCGCTCGGCCGGAGCGACGAGGCGGTATCGCCGCGCCTGCCCGCCGCGCCGCTTTCGGTGGAGCGCCATCTGGCTGAGCCGATAACCCAGATCGAGGAGATAGAGCGCCTGACGGCGAGCCTGTCGCAGACGCTGAAACACGACCTTGAGCGGCGCGGCGAGGGCGCTCGCGCGCTTGGGCTGATGCTGTTTCGCGTCGATGGCGCAGTCAGCCAGATCGCCATCGGCACGTCCAGGCCTTTGCGCGATCCGCTGCTGATCCAGAAATTGTTCCATGAGCGGCTTGCCGCGACCGGGCAGGAATACGAGGTCGGCTATGGCTTCGATCTGGTCCGCCTCTCGGTTCTGTCGGTTGCGGCCTTCGACATGCAGCAGACCGACCTGACGGGGGAGATAAAGGATGCGGAGGCCGACATTGCGCTTTTCGCCGACCGCGTCCGGGCGCGGCTGGGGGACAATGCCGTTCGCCGGCCGATATCCGTGGCAAGCCATCTGCCGGAGCGCAGCATCGCCCTTGTCGCCTTCACGGATGCGCCGGCGAGCAAGTCGAAGAATCGCGTTCCGTCCATCAGCCTATCCGAGCGGCCCGTGCGCCTGTTCCGCTCGCCCGAGCCGGTCGAGGTGCCGGCAACCGAATTGCCGGAGGGGCCGCCTTTGCATTTTCGCTGGAGGCGCGCCTTGTACCGGGTTGTGCGCGCCGAAGGCCCGGAGCGGATCGCGCCGGAATGGTGGCGCGAGAGCATTCCCGACGCCATGGCGAAGGAGGGCGAGGACGCAGGCGAGGTCAAGAACAGGGCGGTCGCGGAGAAGACGGCATCCCTCACGCGCGATTATTTTCGTATCGAGGATGCCGAGGGCCGCCGTTACTGGCTCTTTCGCCAGGGGCTTTACGATGCCGGGCGCACATCGCCGCGCTGGTTCATGCATGGTATCTTCGCATGAAGCCGGAACCGCCATGCGACACACCGGGGGCGTCGCGCTACATCGAATTCGGCGTGCAGTCGAATTTCTCGTTCCTGCGCGGGGCTTCGCGGCCGGAGGAACTGGTCGTGGCCGCCAGCCTGCTCGGCTATGCCGGCATCGGCCTTGCCGACCGCAACAGCGTGGCGGGCGTCGTGCGCGCATGGAGCCAGTCGAAGCATATCAAGCCCGCGGCGGATGCCGCGCCGGCGGCGTTTGCCTATCGTCCGGGCTGCCGCCTCGTTTTCTGCGACGGCATGCCGGATGTGCTCGCCTATCCGCGCGACCGCGAGGGGTGGGGGCATCTGTGCCGCATGCTGACGCAGGCCAATCTGCGCGACGAGAACGAAAAGGGCGCGACCCTTCTGCGCGGGGCCGACCTGCTCGAATGGGGCGAGCGCATGTCGCTTGCCGTGCTGGCCGATCTATCGCGCGCAAAAGATCAGATGACGCTTCTGCGCCAGATCAAGGACCGGTTCGGCGAGGCCGTCCGGCTGGCGGTGGCGCCTGCCTATCGCGGCGACGACCGCTTCCGCATCGAGCAGGCGGCGGCGATGGCGTCGGCGCTGGGCTTGCGGCTGATGGCGACCAACGACGTGCTCTACCACACGAGCGCGCGCCGGCCGTTGCAGGACGTGCTGACTGCGATCCGCCTCAATGTGCCGGTGGCCGAAGCAGGGCTGGAACTGGCCGCCAATGCGGAACGCCATCTGAAGCCGCCGGCGGAGATGGCAAGGCTGTTTCGCCGCTATCCGGAAGCGGTCGAAGAAACATGGCGCTTCAAGAAGGAGCTTGGCTTTTCGCTTGGCGAATTGCAGCACAATTATCCAGATGAGCCGACGCGCGATGGCGCGACCCCGCAGCAGGAGCTTGAGCGGCTTGCGAAAGAGGGCGCGGCCGAACGCTACCCCGGCGGGGCGCCGGCATCTGTAACCGAGCGCATCCGCGAAGAATTGCGGCTCATCGAAAAAATGGGCTATGCACGCTATTTTCTGACGGTGCACGACATCGTCCGGTTCGCCCGCAGCCAGGGCATTCTGTGCCAGGGCCGCGGCTCCGCCGCCAATTCGGTAGTATGCTTCTGCATCGGCATCACGCCCGTCGGGCCGGACAAGATCGACACGCTGTTTGAACGCTTCATTTCCGAGGAACGAAACGAACCTCCCGATATCGACGTCGATTTCGAGCATGAGCGGCGCGAGGAGGTGATGCAATATATTTACGCCAAATACAGCGGCAAGCGCACCGCGCTGGCCGCCGCCGTCACCAGCTATCGCGCCCGTTCGGCGCTGCGCGAGGTGGCCAAGGCGATGGGCCTGTCGGACGATGTCAGGAGCGGGCTGTCCAGCTCGATCTGGGGATCGAGTTCGTCGGAACTTGGCGAGAGGGAAGCAAAGGCGGGCGGCCTCGACAAGGCCGATCCCGTGACAAGGCAGGTGATGGATCTGGCCAACGAGATCATGGGATTTCCGCGCCATCTCACCCAGCATGTCGGCGGCTTCGTCATCACCAAAGACCGGCTCGACGAGATCGTGCCCATCGTCAAGACGGCGATGGACGAGCGCAAGATGGTGGAATGGGACAAGGACGACCTCGATGCCGTCGGCCTGCTGAAGGTCGATGTGCTGGCGCTCGGCATGCTGTCGTGCCTGCGCCGCGCCTTCGACCTGCTCGAAGATCACTACGAGGACGCGCACGACGATTATGGGCGCAGCTACACCCTGGCGACGTTGCCGCCGGAGGATGCCAGCGTCTACGACATGATCTGCCGCGCCGACACGCTCGGCGTCTTCCAGATCGAATCGCGCGCCCAGATGTCGATGCTGCCCCGGCTCAAGCCGAAAGAATTCTACGATCTCGTCATCGAGGTGGCGATCGTGCGCCCGGGTCCGATCCAGGGCGACATGGTGCATCCCTATCTGCGCAGAAGAGAACAAAAGGAAAAGGTCGAATATTACAAGGATGAGTTGAAGGCGATCCTCGGCAAGACCTGCGGCGTCCCGTTGTTCCAGGAGCAGGCAATGAAGATCGCCATCGTCGCCGGGGGCTTCAAGCCGGGCGAGGCCGACGAACTTCGCCGCGCCATGGCGACCTTCAAGCGCACGGGCACGATCCATAATTACCGGGACCGGATGGTCAACGGCATGGCCGATAAAGGCTATCCGCGCGACTTCGCCGAGCGTTGCTTCAAGCAGATCGAGGGGTTCGGCGAATACGGCTTTCCGGAAAGCCACGCGGCGTCCTTCGCGTTGCTGGTCTATGCATCCTGCTGGTTCAAGACGTTTTATCCCGACGTGTTCTGCGCCGCGATCCTCAATTCCCAGCCGATGGGCTTTTACGCGCCGGCCCAGCTTGTCCGCGATGCGCAGGACCATGGCATTGAAGTCCGCGAGGCCGACGTGAATTTTTCCGGGTGGGATTGCGCGCTGGAAGAGGCGGCCTTCGATCCGGGCAAGGTGCTGGCGCGCCATGGCGACATGCGCGGGGTCATCAAAAGCCGCCATGCCGTCCGGCTCGGCTTTCGCCAGATCAAGGGCCTGTCGGACAAGCACATGGAGGCGTTCGTAGCGCGGCGCGGCAACGGCTATGCCTCGGTGCGCGATGTCTGGCTGCGTTCCGGCCTTGATGTCGCCGAGATCGAGAAGCTGGCGCAGGCGGACGCCTTCCGCTCGCTCGGCCTCGACCGTCGCGCGGCCTTGTGGGCGGTGCGCGCGCTGGATGGAAAGAGCGCGGCCGAAAAGCTGCCTTTGTTCGACCGGCCCGGCATTGCCCTGCGCGAGCTGGAGCCGGAGGCGGCGCTGCCGAAAATGCCGCCCGGCGAGCATGTCATCCACGACTATCGCTCGCTTGGCCTGTCGCTCAAGGCGCATCCGGTCAGTTTTCTGCGCAAGCGGCTCGATGGATGCGGCGTCATGCCGAATGCGCTGCTGGCTTCGGCAAAGAACGGCAGGCGCGTGCGCGTCGCCGGGCTGGTGCTGGTGCGGCAGCGGCCCGGCAAGGGCAATGCCATCTTCCTCACGCTGGAGGATGAGAAGGCGGTTGCCAACATCATCTTCTGGCCGCGCGTATTCGATCGTTTCCGGCCGATCGTCATGGGCGCGAAATTCGTCTGCGTTACCGGCAAGTTGCAGTCGGAAACCGGCGTCGTGCATATCGTGGCCGAAAAAATAGAGGATTTCACGCCCTGGCTTGCCGTGCTTCAGGAGGGGGCGGGCGGCGATGGCCTGGCCTCCGAAAGTGGCGAGGCGCAGTCGAACGGGCATGGCGACCTGTCCCGGCAGGCGTCCGCCCTGCTGGACAGCGGCACGCAAAAGGTCATGCCCAAGGGCCGCAACTTCCAATGAAGCGCTTGGCGGCACCGGCCAAGGCCTCGCGGAAGCCGTTTAGCGCGATGTGCGGGGACGGGGCGGCTTGTCGTCGATCGTCAGCGTGCGCGCTTCCGACGGCAGCATGATCGGGATACCGTCGCGCACCGGGTAGGCCAACTTGGCCAACCGCGACACCAGTTCGCCGCGCTCCGCGTCCCACGCAAGCGGTCCCTTCGTCAGCGGGCAGGCCAGCAGTTCAAGCAGCTTCGGATCGACCCTGGCCCTATCGCCGCTTCGCTCGTCCGTCGCCATTGCCTTCGTCCTTCCGCGGAATTCTACTGGAGGCTGGAGCCGAAATCCTCGCTGTCGCGCGCCATCGCCATTTCGGTGATGGCGATCAACGTTTCGGCGCGCGCCTTGAGGTCGGGCGCTTCGAGCAGCGCCTGCTTTTCGGCCGGGCCGAACGGCGCCATCATCGACAGGGCATTGACCAGCATGGCGTTGTCGGCGCGGCTGACGCCCTCCCAATCCGCCTCCAGCTCATTTGCCTTGAGGTAGGCGCGAAACGCCCGCAGAAGGGCCGGCCGGTCGACATCCGAGCCGGCCTGATCCTCGTCGAGGTCGGCCAGAAACGGCATTATGCGGCATTGCCGGAAAGGCGTCTTGACCGGCAGCTCGCGCGCCGCGCGAAAACGGCAGACGCCCTGCAATGAAATCAGGTAGCGGCCATCGCCGCTCTCGGCAAAGGAAATGATGCGGCCGATGCAGCCGACCTCGCCAAGCTCAGGCTCGCCGTCCGGGCGCACCGCCCCGTCAAGGCGGGGCTGGATCATGCCCAGCAGACGCGATCCGGCGATCGCTTCGTCCAGCATCTGTAGGTAACGCGGTTCGAATATGTTGAGCGGCATGCGCCCGCCCGGCAGCAGGAGAACGCCGGCAAGCGGAAAAACGGGCAAGGTCGACGGCAGATCCGTGTTTCGGCGATAATTGGCGTTTCCCGCCCGCATCGTCTGGCTCCACTCCCTTCCGGCGCGGCGTCGGATCAGGCATACCCGATGCGACCGGCTGTATTGTCCCTGCCTTATGCATCATGTGGCGCGGCGGCGGCCATCAGCAAGGCCGCGCCGCCACAATGCCTTACGAAAATAGCAGAGACGACAGTTTACGGCGCGCCGAAAGCGTCGCCTCGTCGGTCATGCCCCATGCCTCGAAGAAAAGCAGCAGCTGGTTGCGCGCCGCATCGTCTTGCCATGCGCGGTCGGCCTTGATGATGGCCAGCAGATTGTCGGCCGCCGCCATGCGCTCGCCGCGGGCGCTCTGGATCATGGCGAGGTCGAAGCGGGCCTGATGGTCCTTCGGGTTTTCGGCCAGCTTGCGCTCGAACTCGGCCGGATCGCCAAGCTCGGCAGCCTGGGCGGCAAGCGCCATTTTCGCCCGCAGCGCAGCCAGCGCCGGCGCATCGGCAGCGGAATCCGGGGCCTGCGCCAACAGCGCTTGCGCGCCCTCGCTGTCGCCGGCCTCGAACAGCAGCCCGGCCAGCCCGGCAATCGCCTCGACCGATTCCGGCTGCTGTTCCAGCACCGCCTGATAGATGTCGGCGGCCGTTTGCGTATCGCCCGCCGTGGTCGCCTCGCCGGCCGCCGCCAGCGCAGCGGCAATGCGGGCCTGGCCGTCATCCTTGCCGCCGACCTTCTCGATGAAGGCGTCGATCTGGCTTTCCGGTATGGCGCCCATGAAACCGTCGACCGGCTGGCCGTCCTTGAAGGCGATGATGGCGGGAATGGACTGGATGCCAAGCTGGCCGGCGATGGAGGGATGGTCGTCGATGTTCATCTTGACCAGCTTGACGCGGCCGCCGGCTGCCTGCACCGCCTTTTCAAGCGCTGGCGTAAGCTGCTTGCAGGGTCCGCACCACGGCGCCCAGAAATCGACCAGCACCGGCTGGTTGCGCGATTCCTGGATCACGTCGGCGGCAAAGCCGGCGGTCGTGGTGTCCTTGATCACATCGACGGCCTGGCCGGTGGAAGGCGTTGCAGCGGACGCCGGGTTGGCGCCTGGAGCCGTGCCGTACTGGACGCTTGTCGAATATTGGCCGCCCATGCCGCCGAAGGGGTTTTCGCTGCTCATATCAATCGTCCTTTCGGTCGCGCGCCGCATCGGTTCATCGCGACATTGTCGTCCAAGCCATCGCTGGCCACCATGTGGCGATCACGCCGAGACTTTCAAGACAATAGGTTCATGTCCCGTCGCCTTGATGAAAACCATCAGATCGGCGGCGGCAATCGAGGTCGTCGCCTCGTTGGTGAGCGGATGGGCGTTGATGGTTTGATGTTCCATCAGGGCCGCGTCGAGTACGATGGCGACGCGGTGCGCGGCATCGTTGATCAGGCCGAAAACCGAGACCGCGCCCGGCACGAGACCCAGAAGCTCCATCAGCATCTCGGGCTTGCCGAAGGAGACCCGGCTCGAAGCGCCGATCAGGTGATAGATTTGCTTGAGATCGACAACGGCATCCTCGCCGACGGTGACGAGAAAAAACCGGTCCTTCTTGTCCTTGAGGAACAGGTTCT
>DASYCS010000397.1:0-17557 GCA_036500025.1 Mesorhizobium sp.
CCACCCAGCCGGAGATCGGCCGGCCCTTCTTCTTGCCGCGACGCGCCACTATTCCTTGTCCTCGCCGTCTTCGTCCTGCCCCAGGTCGCGCGCCACTTCCGGCGATTTCAAAAGATCGTTGATCTTGGCGAAATTGTCGAAGCTGGTATCCAGCCGGAAGCGAAACTCGGGCATGTATTTCATCTGCCGCAGCGCCGAAGAGGCGCGGCCGCGCAGGAACTTCGCGTGCTTGTTCAGCGCCTCGACCACCGCATCGGCATCCTTCGCGCCAAGCGGCGAAACGAAGGCGGTGGCGATCTTCAGGTCGGGCGACATGCGCACTTCCGACACGGAAATGACGGTGGTTTCGATCAGCGGATCAAGGATTTCGCCGCGCTGTAGCGTTTCCGACAGCGCGTGGCGGACCTGCTCGCCAACGCGAAGCATGCGCTGGGACGGGCCAGCCGGTGAGTTTTTGGGCATAAAAGTCTCTTTCCAGTACGGATTCGAACCGTGGGAGCCAGCCCCTTAGCGCCGTTGCGCCGGCCTGGCTACTGTCCGGCCGGATTACGGCCGGCCGATCATTCATTAACTACCGTCGTGCGGCATCCTCGCCTGTGGCTGACGGGAGCGGCGGTTTCAGCCAAACCGCCCCCGATCTACATGCCTCAAAGCGTGCGCGTGACCATCTCGACGCGGAAGCACTCGATGACATCGCCGGCGCGCATATCCTCGTAGTTCTGGAAGGCCATGCCGCATTCCTGGCCGCTCGGCACTTCGGCCACTTCATCCTTGAAGCGCTTCAGCGTCTTCAGCGTACCCTCGTGGATGACGACATTGTCGCGGATCAGGCGAACGCCCGCGCCGCGCTCGACCTTGCCTTCGGTGACACGGCAACCGGCGATCTTGCCGACCTTGGTGATATCGAAGATTTCGAGGATTTCGGCATTGCCGATGAACGTCTCGCGGCGTTCCGGCGATAGCAGGCCCGACATGGCCGCCTTCACGTCATCCACGAGATTGTAGATGATGTTGTAGTAGCGGATATCGATGCCGGCAGCGGTGGCGGCGGCGCGCGCCTGCGGATTGGCGCGCACGTTGAAGCCGATCATGGCCGCACCGGACGTCAGGGCAAGCGAGACATCGCTTTCGGTGATGCCGCCGGCGCCCGCATGGACGATGCGCGCACGCACCTCGTCGGTGCCAAGCTTGTCGAGCGCGGCCACGATCGCCTCGATCGAACCCTGCACGTCGCCCTTGATGACCAGCGGGAATTCCTTCAACCCGCTGTTTTGCAGCTGCGACATCATCTGTTCGAGCGAACCGCGCTGGCCGGCATTGCGGGCAACCGCCTTGTCGTGCGCGATGCGCTGGCGATACTCGGTGATCTCGCGGGCGCGCGCCTCATTGTTGACCACCGCGAAACGGTCGCCAGCCTGAGGTGTGCCCTGCAAGCCAAGCACTTCGACCGGCATCGAGGGCGGCGCTTCCTTGATGTGCGCGCCGCGATCGGTAACCAGCGCGCGCACCCTGCCCCACTCATTGCCGGCGACGAGAATGTCGCCCGGCATCAGCGTGCCGGTCTGCACCAGCACGGTGGCGACGGGGCCGCGGCCCTTGTCGAGCTGCGCCTCGATGACCACGCCTTCGGCGGTGCGGTCGGGATTGGCCTTGAGGTCGAGGATTTCGGCCTGAAGCAGGATCGCTTCGAGCAGCTTGTCGATGTTGGTGCCCTGCTTGGCCGACACTTCGACGTCAAGCACCTCACCGCCCATGGATTCCACGAACACTTCATGGCGCAACAGTTCGGAACGAACCTTCTGCGCGTCGGCGTCGTGCTTGTCGATCTTGTTGATCGCCACGATGATCGGCACGCCGGCAGCCTTGGCATGGCTGATCGATTCAATGGTCTGCGGCATCACGCTGTCGTCGGCGGCCACCACCAGAATCGCGATATCGGTGGCCTGCGCGCCGCGCGCTCGCATGGCGGTAAAGGCGGCGTGGCCGGGCGTATCGATGAAGGTGATCTTCTGGCCGTTCTTCTCGACCTGATAGGCGCCGATATGCTGGGTGATACCGCCAGCTTCGCCGGAAACGACATTGGCGTTGCGGATGGCGTCGAGCAGCGAGGTCTTGCCGTGGTCGACGTGACCCATGATCGTCACCACCGGCGGCCGGGACACAAGGTCCTCGGTATTGTCGGCGATGTTGAACAGGCCTTCCTCGATGTCGGACTCGGCGACGCGGCGGACGGTGTGGCCGAATTCGGTGGCAACCAGTTCAGCCGTGTCGGCGTCGATGATGTCGCCCGGCTTCAGGATCTGGCCCTGCTTCATGAAATACTTGACCACATCCACCGCACGTTCGGACATGCGCTGGGCTAGTTCCTGGATGGTGATGGTTTCGGGCAGAATCACTTCGCGCATAACCTTTTCGCGCGGCTCATTGTGCATGGCGCGCTTGAATTTCTCCTGGCGGCGGCGCATCGACGACAGTGAACGGGCGCGCGCATCCTCGTCGGAAAGCGCCGAATTCAAGGTCAGCTTGCCGCGGCGGCGATCTTCCTCGCTCTTGGTCGGCTTGGCCGGGCGCGCCACTTCGGGGGTGACCGGACGGCGCACGGGCACGCCGGCGCTGACGCCTACACGCTTGGGCTTGGCGGCCTCCTCATCGTCGGCGGCAACCATATCGGCGGCCTGCGGCGCGCGGCGGCGCGCTTCCTCCTCGGCGCGGCGGCGCGATTCCGCCTCGGTCTGCAACCGGGCTTCTTCCTCAGCCTGACGGCGGGCGGATTCCTCGCGCTCGCGCTTGCGGCGCTCGTCTTCCTCGGCACGGCGCTTGGCATCCTCGGCGGCGCGCACGCGGTCTTCCTGGTCGCGAACCTGCGAACCTTCGAGCGCGCGGCGGCGGGCTTCCATTTCCTGGCGCGACAGGTCGTTCAGCACGACAGCGGCGCGCTCCACGGGCGCTGGCGCGGGCGGCGGGGCCTTGGGGGCCTCCTGAACAACCGGAGCGGCCACTACCGGCTGCGGCGCCGGCTTTGGTGCAAACACGGACGCGGGTGGCGCCGCCTGCTCCGGCTTGTCGCCGGGCATCGAGAATTTGCGCTTCTTGGTTTCGACCACGACCTGCTTGGTGCGGCCATGTGAAAAGCTCTGACGCACAACGCCCTGCTCCACGCCTGGACGCCTCAACGTCAAGGTCTTCTTGACGCCCAAGGTCTTGTCATCGTCCGATTTCGTATCGCTCATTCCATATCCTCTGCGGCATCATCTTCGTCAGCAACCGCCGCAAGCATTGCCAGATCATCCGGGGATCCGCCCCGGTATCGGTCGAGCGCAACCATGCGCTTCAGGACCGCCTTGCCCGCATCGCCCGCGAGAACGGCAGCATGTATCACATTTGTGCCCCCTAATGCCAAACTCAAATCCGCCTCGGAGAAAAGTTTGTAGGCACGGACGGCAGGACCGCCCAGATGCACCGTCGCCCGCCGCGCCTGGCTGATCTTGCGAACGCCGTCCTCGGAAGCTTCGAGCGCATGGGTAACGAAAAGCGCCAGGCCCGAGCGCACCGCGCTCTCGACCTTGGTGGCGCCGAGCGAAATGGCCCCGGCCTTGCGGGCCATGCCCAGCATTCCCAGGACGGATTTGGCGAGCAGTCCATCGACCATCGCGCCTAGGTCGTCAGGCACGGTGACCTGCGCCTTGAAGGCGCGCGCAAAAAGGTTCTTCGCCGCCGCCTTGTCCATATGTAGGCGGTCGGCGGTCACCCAGCAACCACGGCCGGGAAGACTTCTCTTGATATCCGGGACGACGACCTTATCCGGGCCGACGACGAAACGGATCAGATCATCCGGTTCGGCCTGCTTGCGGGTAACGATGCACGTGCGATCGTTCATCTCTTCGGAACGCGGGTTGTGTGCGATGCGGTTTCACCTCACGCACCGACAGCTTCGTCGGCCGTTTCTTCGGCGACAAGCTCATCTTCAGTGATCCAGCCAGCCTTCAGGCGGGCGGCAAGCACCATCTGCTCGGCATCGGCGCGCGACACGCCATGGTTGGCGAGCACGCCCGCAAACACCTTGGTCTCGCCGTCCTTGCGTTCCTTCCAGCCGGTCAGGTCATCGACCGCATAGCCGGCGAAATCCTCGATCGTCTTCACGCCGTCCTCGCCCAGCGTCACCATCATGGCGGTGGTTATGCCCGGAAGCTCGCGCAGTTCGTCCTCGACGCCCAGCGCCTTGCGCTTGTCGTCGTGCTCGGCCTCGATCTTTTCCAGATATTCGCGGGCGCGCTGCTGGATTTCCGAAGCGGTATCCTCGTCGAAGCCGTCGATGGAAGCGATTTCCTCGGACTCGACATAGGCAACTTCCTCGACGCTGGTGAAGCCTTCGGAAGCCAGCACCTGGCCGACCATCTCATCCACGTCCAGCGCATCCATGAACAGCGCGGAACGCTCGACGAATTCCTTCTGGCGGCGTTCGCTTTCTTCCTGCTCGGTCAGGATATCGATATCCCAGCCGGTCAATTGCGAGGCAAGGCGGACATTCTGGCCACGGCGGCCAATGGCCAGCGAAAGCTGGTCGTCCGGCACCACGACCTCGATGCGCTCGGCGTCCTCGTCCAGAACGACCTTGGCGACTTCCGCCGGTTGCAGCGCATTGACGATGAAGGAGGCGGCCGAGGGCGACCACGGAATGATGTCGATCTTTTCGCCCTGCAATTCGCCGACGACCGCCTGCACGCGCGAACCGCGCATACCGACGCAGGCGCCGACCGGATCAATGGAACTGTCGCGCGAAATCACGGCGATCTTGGCGCGCGAGCCGGGGTCGCGGGCGACCGACTTGATCTCGATGATGCCGTCGTAAATCTCCGGCACTTCCATGGTGAAAAGCTTGGCCATGAATTGCGGATGGGTGCGCGACAGGAATATCTGCGGGCCACGCTGTTCGCGGCGCACGTCATAGACATAGGCGCGGACGCGGTCGCCATATTTGTAGTTTTCGCGCGGGATAAGCTCGTCGCGGCGGATGATCGCCTCGCCACGTCCAAGATCGACGATGACATTTCCATATTCGACGCGCTTGACGGTGCCGTTGATGATCTCGCCGATGCGGTCCTTATATTCGTCATACTGGCGGTCGCGCTCGGCCTCGCGCACCTTCTGGACGATGACCTGCTTGGCGGACTGGGCGGCGATGCGGCCGAAATCCATCGGCGGCAGCTGTTCGGCGATGAAATCGCCAAGCTGGGCGTCGGGATTGCGTTCGCGGGCGGTGGAAAGCGCGATCTGGATGGCGTAGTCGTCGACCTTCTCGACCACTTCCATCAGGCGCTGGAGCTTCATCTCGCCGGTGTTCGGGTTAATGTCGGCGCGGATGTTCGTCTCCTGGCCGTAGCGCGAGCGCGCGGCCTTCTGGATCGCATCGGCCATCGCATCGATGACGATCTGCTTGTCGATCGACTTTTCACGCGCGACCGCATCGGCGATTTGCAGCAGTTCAAGCCTGTTGGCGCTTACAACCATCGTTTTTCTCCGGAGCTTGTCGCCGAACCTTCCGGCCCGGCTGCTCGATCACATTTCAAGTTCGTTTTCGTCTTCCGCGGCTTCCGGCGCGTCGTCGTCCGGTTCGCCGCGATGCTTCTTGGCTTCCTTGCGCGCCCGGTTGTCCTTCGACAGGGCATCGCGGATCAAATCGTCGGTCAGGATCAACCGCGCCTCGGCAATCGCGTCATAAGGAACGCGCACCATCGGTTCCTCGCCATAGGCCACCTTGTCGGCGCGGATGACGACGCCGTCGGCATCGGCTTCCTCGATCTTGCCCTTGAAGCGCTTCTTCGTGGTGACAAGAATGGAAGTTTCCATCTTCACCAGATGGCCGAGCCAGGTGGTGAAATCGGACTTGCGCACCAGCGGCCGGTCGATACCGGGCGACGATACTTCAAGATGGTAGGCTTTCTCGATCGGATCATCGACGTCGAGGGCAGGCGACACCGCGCGGCTGACCTCTTCGCAATCCTCGACAGTCATGGTGCCGTCTTCGCGCTCGGCCATGACCTGCAACGTCATGCCGTTCTGGCCGGAAAGCTGCACCCGCACGAGGCGAAAGCCGATGGCGCGCAGCACCGGCTGGATGATCATCGCAACGCGGGCATCAATGCCGCTTTCGCGGATGATGCGGTCGTCGCCCATGTCTTCGCTTGCCGTCACTGCAATCCTGTCCTGTTTTGATCCTGATCCGGCCTGAACCCTGGCTGGCTCGCGACCGCCGCAAACGGCATCCGACACCAGTGGCGGCAAGGTAATAAAAAAGAGCGGGACCGGGTGGACCCACTCTTCGTCATACCGACCAAGAATTTGAGCAGAAACTAAACCCGATTCAGGGAAATTTCAAGCCCCGTCTTCAGCCCCGCCGCCTATCCATGCAGCCAGGGCATGGCCGGCATGCAGCAAAGCCTCTCAAACAAGCCTGCGCAACCGTCTATATGTTGCAGTGCACAACGATTGAATTTTCAATAGACGCAGGGGTTTATCATGACCACCACCATCAGAAACTCGACATTCGGCCGGCTGTTCGGTTCGCTCGGCAGCGCGATTGCGGTTGCCATCGCCGTCGATGCAGGCCGCCGGCCGCTGGCGCGCGATCTCGAAGCGCTCGGCATCGATTCCCGCGAATTCGCGAAAATCCGCCGCTTCTGATTTCTTGCGGGGACAGGCAAGGGCCGGAACGTCGACAGGCTTAGTCTTCGTCGCCGGCCATCTGGGCAAGCATCTGCCCTTTGCCCCGCGCACGCATGATCATCGGCACGACCACAGCGGCTATCGCCAGCGTCCACAGGCCGATTGCAATCCACGAGTGAAATAGCACGGTAACGTCGCCCTGGCTGATGGCCAGCGCGCGGCGCAGTTGCTGTTCGGCCATCGGCCCGAGGATCAGCCCGATCACCACCGGCGCAATCGGGTAGCCAAAGCGGCGCAGGCCATAGCCAAGCAGGCCGCAAACCAGCAGGATGCCCAATTCGAACACCGACGGGTTGGCGCCGATGGTGCCAAGCGTGGCGAAGACCAGAATGCCGGGGTAAAGCCAGTGCTTCGGGATGGTCAGCAATTTCACCCACAGGCCGATTAGTGGCAGGTTCAGCACCAGCAGCATGAAGTTGGCGACCAGCAGGCTGGCGATCAGGCCCCAGACGAGTTGGGAGTTGTTGGTGAACAGCAGCGGTCCGGGTTGCAGGCCGAATTGCTGGAAGCCGGCCAGCATGATGGCAGCCGTTGCTGTGGTCGGCAGGCCGAGCGTCAGCAGCGGCACCAGCGTGCCGGCGGCCGAGGCATTGTTGGCGGCTTCCGGTCCGGCGACGCCCTCGATGGCGCCATGGCCGAATTCCTCCGGCTTTCTCGCCAGTTGCTTTTCTGCCGAATAGGACAGGAAGGTGCCGATTTCGGCACCGCCCGCCGGCATGGCGCCGATGGGAAAGCCGATAAGCGTTCCGCGCAGCCACGGCTTCCAGGACCGCGACCAATCCTCGCGGCTCATCCAGACCGATCCCTTGACCGATTCCACCTTGTCGTCGTCAATGTTCATGGAGGCGGCGATGCTCAGCGTTTCGCCGATGGCGAACATGGCGACCGCCAGCGTTGTCACCTCGATGCCGTCGAGCAGATCAGGCACGCCGAATGCCAGGCGCGCCTGCCCGGTCTGAAGGTCGATGCCGATCAGCCCGAGCGCCAGGCCGAGGAAAAGCGCCGTCAGGCCACGCAGCGCGGAATCGCCGAAGGCCGCCGAAACGGTCATGAAGGCGAGGATCATCAGCGCGAAATATTCTGCCGGCCCGAAGGACAGCGCCATCTTGACGATGGTGGGCGCGATCAGCGCAAGGCCAAGGGTGGCGATCAGCCCGGCAACGAACGAGCCGATGGCGGCGGTCGCCAGCGCCGGACCGCCCCTGCCCTTGCGGGCCATTTTGTTGCCTTCCAGCGCGGTGACGATGGAGGCGCTTTCGCCCGGCGTGTTCAACAGGATCGACGTGGTGGAACCACCATACATGCCGCCATAATAGATGCCGGCGAACATGATGAGCGAACCCGCCGGATCGAGCTTGTAGGTAACGGGCAACAGGAGGGCGACCGTCAGCGCCGGCCCGATGCCCGGAAGCACGCCGACGGCGGTGCCGAGCGTGACGCCGACCAGCGCGTAAAACAGGTTCATCGGCTCAAGAGCGACCAGAAATCCGTGCGCGAGGAGAGAGAAAGTATCCATGCCGCGTTACCTGGCCATTTCAGGAGGTGATCAGTTTTTCGAGCGGTCCGGCCGGCAGCGTCAATTGCAGGCCCTTGGAGAAGATGAACCAGACGATGAACGACAAGACGACGCCGATGGGAAACGTCACCCATAACGGCCCACGGCCGAAGGCGCGCGCCGTCGCGGCGAAGAGGACGCCCGTGGCGATTGAAAACCCGGCCGCCTTAAGCAGCAGCATCTGCCCGGCAAGGCCGGCGACGATCATCAGAACCGGGGCGATCGCTTCCGGTTCCCGCTTGGGGAAGGTGCCGCGCAACCCGGCCACCGCCGTGAACACGGCAAGCACGAACAGCACCGCCGCTATCACATAGGGAAAAGTTGTCGGGCCGACACGCGAATAGGACCCGGCAGTCCCCATCAGGGCGGTGTTCCAGGCGATGATGACGGCGACCAGCGCCAGCCCCGCAGCAATGGCAAGCACGGCCTTGTCCAAGGTGCCTGCCCTCGCCGGGGCCGAATTTTCGCTCGGCTGCTGGCTCATTTGACGAGGCCGATGTCCTTCAGGATGGATTCGGTCGAGTCGGTGTCGGCCTTGAGCTGCTTGGCGAAATCATCGCCGGCCAGATAGGTGTCGGCCCAGCCCTTGTCGGCCAGGATTTTCTTCCAGCTTGCGGAATGCACCATCTTTTCGATGTCGGCGCCGATTGCCGCCTTCTGCTCGTCGGTTATTCCCGGCGCTGCCGCCACCATGCGCCAGTTCTGGATCCCCACGTCGACGCCGCCTTCCTTGAAGGTCGGCGCATCGATGCCCTCGACCTTCTGGTCGCTGGAAATGCCGATGAGGCGCAGCTGGCCGGCCTTGATCTGCGATTCGAACTCGCCGTAACCGGAAATGCCGACCGTCACCTGGCCGCCGAGAATGGCCGCCAGCGCTTCGCCGCCGCCGGAAAACGCGATGTAGTTGACCTTGGTGGGATCGACGGACGAAGCCTTGGCGATCAGCCCGGCCGCGATATGATCGACGCCGCCGGCGGAGCCGCCGGCCCACGACACCGCGCCGGGATCGGCCTTCAGCTTGGCGACCAGGCCGGCCATGTCCTTGATGTCCGACGCTGTCGGAACGACGACCACCTCGAACTCGCCGGTCAGGCGGGCGACCGGCGTCACCTTGTCGAGCGTTACCGGCGAATTGTTGGTCAGGATCGCGCCGACCATCACATAACCGCCGACGATCAATTGCGAGGGATCGCCAGCACCGTTGTTGATGAACTGGGCCAGGCCGATGGTGCCGCCGGCGCCCGGAACGTTGTTGACCTGCACGTTGGAGGAAATCTTCTCGTCCTGAAGCGCGGTCTGCATGGCGCGCGCGGTCTGGTCCCAGCCGCCGCCGGGGGCTGCCGGCGCCATGATCTTGTAGTCGGCGGCGAAGGCGCTCGCACTGGCGAACATGCAGGCAGCAGACAAGATAACGGTCAGTTTTTTCATAATGTTCCCCAGTTCTCTTGAATTTCTTGACAGTACCAGGCGGTTCCGGCCTGAACCGCCCGGCGACGCCGATGCAGGTCCCCGCCGCTGACAGATCGGTCATAGAAACTTTTGCGAGCGCGCCTTGTCAACACAATGTTGACAAGATTCGGAAATCGCTTCCGCGTCGGCCGGCGCCTCAGACGCGCCGGAATGTCAGATAAGCGGGCTGGCGGCCCTCGCGCAAAGCCTTGGCTTCATAGCGCGTGCCGGGCCAGCCGGCATAGGGCATGTTCCAGTCGGCGGCATCGCCGGCCTGCCACTGGAAGGCATGGTGGACGCGGCAATGTTGCAGCGTCCAGTTGACATAGGTGTCGATGTCGGAGGCAAAGCGAAACAGGCCGCCCGGCTTCAGGACGCGCGCGAAGCGGTCGAGGTTGGTCACGCTGACGAAGCGCCGCTTCCAGTGCTTTTTCTTCGGCCATGGATCGGGATAGAGCAGGTCGATGCCGTCCAGCGAGGCTTGCGGCAGCCAATCGAGGAGACCGGTGGCGTCGTCGTCATAGACGCGCAAATTGGCGAGCGGGGTCTTTTCCACCGCCATCATCATCTTGGCCATGCCGTTGACGAACGGCTCGACGCCGATAAAGCCAATTGCCGGTTCGGTACTTGCCCGGTGCATGAGGTGCTCGCCGCCGCCGAAGCCGATCTCCAGACGCACTGAGGAGGTCCGGACGGCGAACAGCTCCTTCAGATCGGTGGGCGAAGGCGAGGCCAGATCGAGCCGGTAGGCCTTGAAGCCGTTTTCCAGCGCGGTGGCCTGAAGCGGGCGCACGGCGCGGCCGCGCCGCCGCCCGAAAAAGGCTTCGGTAGCGCGGCTTGGCCTCGATTGCTCCGCCATCACGCCGGTCGGGCCATCAGGCCGCGACCGCATCCTTCAGCGCCTTGGCGAGGTCGGTCTTCTCCCACGAGAAAGAACCGTCGCGCCCAGCCTTGCGGCCGAAATGGCCATAGGCCGAGGTCTTGGCGTAGATCGGCTTGTTGAGGTCGAGGTGGCGGCGGATGCCCGATGGCGACAGATCCATCACCGTGCGCAGCGCGTCTTCCAGCTTGGCCTCGTCGACCTTGCCGGTGCCGTGCAGGTCGACATAGACCGACAGCGGCTGGGCGACGCCGATGGCATAGGAAAGCTGGATCGTGCAGCGGTCGGCCAGCTTGGCCGCCACGACGTTCTTGGCGAGGTAGCGCGCCGCATAGGCCGCCGAACGGTCGACCTTGGTGGTGTCCTTGCCGGAGAAAGCGCCGCCGCCATGCGGCGAGGAACCGCCATAGGTGTCGACGATGATCTTGCGGCCGGTAAGGCCGGTATCGCCATCCGGACCGCCAATGACGAACTTGCCGGTGGGATTGATGTACCAGTTGCAATCCGGTGCGATCGGCAAGCTGCCGAGGGCTTCGCGGATATAGGGTTCGACAACCGCGCGAACCTTCTTGGAGTCCCAGCTTTCATCCATATGCTGGGTGGACAGCACGATCTGCGTCACCTCGGCGGCCTTGCCGTTTTCGTAGCGCACGGTGACCTGGCTCTTGGCGTCGGGGCCAAGCTTGGCGACGTCGCCGGTGCCGGTGTGGCGGGCGGCGGCCAGCAGTTCGAGGATCTTGTGAGCGTAGTAGAGCGGAGCCGGCATCAGGTCCGGCGTTTCGGTGCAGGCATAACCGAACATGATGCCCTGGTCGCCGGCGCCCTCGTCGCCCTGCCTGTCGGAGGCATTGTCGACGCCCTGCGCGATATCGGCCGACTGGCCATGCAGCAGAATATCGATCTTGGCCTTCTTCCAGTGGAAGCCGGCCTGCTCGTAGCCGATATCGCGGATGGCCTTGCGCGCGGCGGATTTGAACTTGGACGGATTGATGATCGGGAAATCGCCGGCATCGGTCAGGACATTGCCCTGTTTGTCGGTCTTGAGCAGCGATTTGGGCACCCGCACCTCGCCCGCGATCACCACCCTGTTGGTGGTGGCCAGCGTTTCGCAGGCAACGCGGACATCCCACGGGTCCATGCCGCTCTTGCGGGCCTCGCGATAAACCAGATCGACGATCTCGTCGGAGATGCGATCGCATACCTTGTCCGGATGGCCTTCAGAAACCGATTCGGACGTGAAAAAGTAGCTCTGCCTCATGGGTGTCCCCTCTTGAAAATCGATCGGCAGGCTGCCGATTTAGGCGCGCAACGTGTTAGCGGGGGCGTGCCCTTCTCGTCAAGCAAGGTTTGCCCTGGTTCAGAGCGTTTCCTTCACTGGTTTGATGGATGCATCTCGCACGGTAGCCTGCCTGGGCATAAGCCACGGCGCCATCGGGCGGGCGGCAAGCGCGTATCAGGCCACTATGCCGGTCAGTCGGCGTCGCCGGAAAGCGATTTGACGAGATCGATGATTCGGCGGCGCACCTTGGGGTCGGCGATCTTGACGAAGCCGCGATTCAGTTGAAGCCCTTCCGGCGTCGAGCAGAACTCGACCGCGAAATTCATGGAGGCGTCTTCGGAAAAACCGCGATTGCCGACGGATTCCTGGCCCGGCGCGTCCTCGAAAAAGAAGGCGACCGGCACGCCGATTATCGAGGCGATCGCTTGCAGCCGGCTGGCGCCGACGCGGTTGGTGCCCTTTTCGTATTTCTGTATCTGCTGAAACGTTATGCCGAGGCTTTCACCCAGTTTTTCCTGGCTCATTCCAAGCATATTGCGGCGAAGTCTGATCCGGCTTCCCACGTGGATATCGATGGGGTTCGGCTTTTTCTTATTTTCTTCTATCATCTTTTCCTCGCCGAAATTTCCCGGCATTCTTCTGTTTTCACCCCAAAAATAAGCCCGCCGCCAGCGGCCGGCCATTTTCCTGAACATAGTCGGCTACAATATGAGTTTCTAATATACGTCCTGTCAATTCACCCGTAGCCTTTGCCTTACGTTGAGCCCTCCCGCAACACAGGCAAAAAGCAGTATAATCAGCAATCCGTTAATGCGCCGTTGGTTAGCCGAAACGACCGCACGCCTCGACAGAGGCAAATGTACATCGATAATTCCACGCTTATTGATCGCCAAAGCGTCGATAATGCGGCCATTTGCGTCAATTGCGGCCGAAATGCCATTATTGGCCCCGCGCAGCAAGGGCAATCCGTTCTCCACCGCGCGAACCTGGGCCTGTCGAAAATGCTGATAAGGGCCGGGCGTGTCCCCGAACCATGCGTCGTTGGTTACATTCACAATAAGCCCGCTTGACGCTGCGTCAACTGCCACCAGATCGGGAAAAATCACTTCGTAGCAGATGAAGGGAAGCGCGCGGATGCCTCCCGGCACGGTGATCGCGTGCCGGTTGTTGCCGGCGGAGAAATTCATCGGACCTGCGACCAGTTGTTCCACGCCAAAACGACGCAGTAAATCCGCGAAAGGCAGATATTCGCCGAAAGGCACCAGGTGAACCTTGTCGACGGCGTCGACGATCTCGCCCTTGTCGTTGATGGCGACGACCGAATTATAGTAGCGCGCGTCGGAATCCGCAGCCGCGCCGCCTTCTTCGCGCACGATCCCGGCCAGCAGCATCTGGCCCTCCGCCAGTATATTGCCGAGCGCCGCCAATGCATCCGGGCGTTGGGTAAACAGGAACGGCACCGATGTTTCCGGCCAGATTACCAGTTGCGGCATGGGATGGCCCGGCTCGGGCGCCTTGGCCGACAGTTCCATCATGGTCGCAAAGATGCGGTCGCGCACCGCCGCGTCCCACTTCTCGCTGAGGTCGACATTGGGCTGCACGATCCGCACATCGAGGCTTTTCGCTTCGGGGTCGGCCGCTTCGGTAAGCCGGATGTAACCGAACCCGACATGAGCCGCGACGAGGGCGGCGAGCAGGGCCGCGCCCAAAACGAGGTGCCGGCGCGAAGCAAGCAGCGCCGGCAGCGCGAAGACGAACACGGCGAGTGCGTTCATGCCGACCATTCCCGTCGCCGACACGCTTTGCATCAGCAAGGGCACCGGCATCGCCGCATAGCCGACCGCGTTCCACGGGAAGCCGGTGAACAGAAAGCCGCGCAGCCATTCGGCGAGGCCGAAGCCCACGGCCAGCGCGGCGATGCGGCCTATGTCGCTGCTCCAGCAGAGCCTGGCCACCACCGTCGCGAAACCGTAGAAAAAGGCCAGCGCAAAGGGAATTCCGATCACGGCGAAGGGCAGCGCCCAGGCGAAACTGTCGGCCTCGACCAGCAGCGCCTCGCCGATCCACCACAGGCCGGCCAGGAAATAGCCGAAGCCGAACCACCAGCCGATGGCGAAGCCGGGCCGCAGCCGCTTCAGCCAGCCATCGGACAACTCGCCCGTCGCCCCATCGAGCAGCCACACCAGCACCGGAAATGAAACGAAGCAGACCGCGAAGAAATCGTAGGGCGCCTGCGCCAGCACCGCCAAGGCTCCGGCAAGGAATGCGGTGAGCGAGCGCTTCCACCCCGAGAGCAGAATTATCCGACCGGCAAGGCGCTGCATCAAGGTTTCCATGTCGTTCGAATCACGGCGTGAAATTTAACAGGCCACGGCCCGCGCTCCAAACGGCGAAGCAAGGGTATTTCAGACGCCAGAACGCAGCCGGTGCGGCGTCACGCCTGTTCGGTGCGCACCGCAGCGCGACGGCGGCGCTCGGCCTTCAGGCTGTGGACGATGCGCACGCGCTTGACGCGGCGCGGATCGGCATCGAGGACGTGGAACTCGAAGCCGGGAATGGCCTGCACCACTTCGCCACGGGCGGGCACGCGGCCCAGCGTATTGAAGATCATGCCGCCGATGGTGTCGACGGATTCGCCATGTTCGCCGGCGGCGAATTCGCCGCCGATCATCTTGGCGACATCGTCGATCTCGGCTTTGCCATCGACGATGAAGATGCCGTCGCCGGCCTGCGTGATCATCGGCTCGTCGTCGTCATGCTCGTCCTCGATGTCGCCGACGACCATCTCGACGATGTCTTCCAGCGAGGCGAGGCCGTCGGTGCCGCCATATTCATCGATGACCAGCGCCATCTGGGTGCGCGTCGCCTGCATCCGCCCCATCAGGTCGGAGGCGAGCATGGACGGCGGCACGAACAGCACCGGCCGGATGAGGTTGAGATCGTCGATGGTGCGGGCAAGATCGACCTTGGCCAGGTCGAAAGTGCTGAGCGCCGGCGCCTTCTTCGTCGGCCGGCCCCGCCGGACGCGGGCAAGCTTGGTGATATGGGCCAGCACGTCGCGGATGTGAACCATGCCGCGCGGATCGTCCAGCGTCTCGGAATAGACCGGCATGCGCGAGTGGCCGGATTGTTCGAACAGGCCGAGCAACTCGCCCAGCGTCGTGCCTATCTCGACCGCCTCAATATCGGCGCGCGGCACCATGACATCCTCGACGCGCACTTCGCGCAACCGCAGAATGTTGTTGAGCATGGCGCGTTCGCCAGGCGAAAACGATTCCGCGTCGCTTGCCGTTTCGGCCAAAGCATCGGCGATTTCCTCGCGTAAAGTCGTGCCGTTGCGCTGCCTGAAAAGGCCCAGCACGCGCTGGAAAAGCGAGGGGCCGGTGTGCGCATGGTCAAGCGCGCCAGCGGCCTGGGTGGTACTGGGACCCGAATCGTCTTCCGACTTGTCGGAAGCGTTGCCCACGCTGCCTGCCTCGGGACGGGCGGCAATCTCTGCTTTGTCGTTCATCGTCGTCCGGTCAATTTCTGTTTCGGTGTTACGCGTAGGGATCGGGAATGGCAAGCCTTGCAAGTGCGGCGCGCTCGATGGCCTCCATCTCCTCCGCCTCTGCGTCGGTCTCGTGGTCATGGCCAAGAAGGTGCAGCAGGCCATGGATTACAAGATGGCTGATGTGGTGTTCGAGCGGCTTGTTTTCCAGCTGGCTTTCGCGCGCCACCGTCTCGGCGGCCAGCACGATATCGCCCAGCATCGGCGGCATCAGGCTGCCCCGCGAAGGCGGAAACGCCGGGAACGACAGCACGTTGGTCGGCTTGTCCTTGCCGCGCCAGCCCGCATTGAGCGCCTGGATATGGGCGTCGTCGGAAAAGACGATGCTGAGTTCCGACGTGCCTTTCGTGCCGGTCTCGGCAAAGGCGGCGGCTACCGCCTTCTCGACCAGCAGAAGCAGAGCGGCCTCATCCGGCCACGCGCCGGCCTCGACATAAAGGTCGATCTCCACCGGCGGATTGCTGATCGACCGAGCTTCCATCACATCAAGCAATCGCCCCGCGTCACGTCTCGGTGCTCAGGCCGCGCGCAAGCTTGCCGTCGCGTTCATAGGCCCGGACGATCTCGGCGACCAGCGGATGGCGCACCACGTCGCCATCGTTGAAGCGCACCGTCACCGCACCGGCGACGCCATCGAGCACGCGCAGGGCTTCGACAAGGCCGGACTTGGTGTTTGGCGGCAGATCGATCTGCGTCGGATCGCCGGTGACGATCATGCGCGAATTCTCGCCAAGCCGGGTCAGGAACATCTTCATCTGCATCGGTGTGGTGTTCTGCGCCTCATCCAGAATGACGGCGGCATGCGCCAGCGTGCGGCCGCGCATGAAGGCGAGCGGCGCGATTTCGATCACTTCGGCGGCGATGGCGCGCTCGACCTTGTCGGGAGGCATCATGTCGTAAAGCGCGTCATAGAGCGGCCGCAGGTATGGATCGACCTTTTCCTTCATGTCGCCGGGCAGGAAGCCGAGACGCTCGCCGGCCTCGACCGCCGGCCGCGACAGGATGATGCGTTCGACCATGCCGCGTTCCAGCAGCATCGCCGCATGCGCCACCGCCAGATAGGTCTTGCCGGTGCCGGCAGGCCCGATGCCGAACACCAGTTCGGAACGCTCCAGAGCGCGCATATAGGCGTCCTGGTTGAGCGAGCGGGCATAGATCGTCTTCTTGCGCGTGGCTATCTGGGCCGCAGCCATCTTGCCCTTGCGCTCCAGCGTCGGCAGCGTCAGCTGATCGTCGGCGGCGATCGCCATGCGCACCGCGCCATCGACATCGGACTGGCCGATATTCGCGCCTTTCTGGAGAATGTCATAGAGGCTGTCCAAGGCGCGGCGGGCCTGTTCGGCAGCGCCGGCGGAACCCTTGATGGTCAGCTGGTTGCCGCGCGAGCGAATATCAACGCCGAGCTTCTGTTCGAGGCGGGCCAGATTTTCATCGAACTGTCCGTAAAGGGCGCTGGCCAGCTTGTTGTTGTCGAAGGTCAGGACGATGTGCGCCATGTCGGAGGCCCCCGATGGAGGCAGATCCTTGAGTTCCGCTGGGCTCAACCGTCTCTCCTCATCTGCCGGGCCCATCATCGGACCTATCGGCGGCCAATTCCGCATGCAGGCTGTTGAAGCCCGTTCCGGTGATTCGGACCTGGATAATGTCGCCTATCTCGCCGGCCTTTTCATCAACAATAACGGGTTGCAGCCAAGGCGAGCGGCCAACCCTCTGGCCAGCCTGCCGGCCCGGCTTTTCGATCAGCACCGGCATCGCCTTGCCGACCATTCCAACGGTGAAGGCCTGCTGTTGTTCCACCAGCAGCGCCTGCAACCTTTGCAGCCGCTCATCCTTGACGGGTTCCGGCACGTGGCCGTCCATCTCGGCGCCCGGCGTGCCGGGGCGCGGCGAATATTTGAAGGAAAAGGCGGAGGCATAACCGACGTCGCGGACAAGCTGCATCGTCGCTTCGAAATCGGCATCCGTCTCGCCGGGAAAGCCGACGATAAAGTCGCCGGACAGGGCAATGTCAGCGCGGGCGGCGCGAACGCGGTCGAGCAGCTTCAGATAATCGCTGGCGGTATGGCGGCGGTTCATCATTTTCAGGATACGGTCCGACCCCGATTGCACCGGCAGGTGCAG
>DASYCS010000398.1:0-7155 GCA_036500025.1 Mesorhizobium sp.
GGTCGGCGCGATACATAGGGAGGCCGCCGCCGGCTGTAAAGCAAAATGGGCCGGCGCAAGGCCAGCCCATCCGCTCATGAAAATCGTCAGTAGAGGCCGCCGCCGCCGGACTGGATGGCCTGCGTGGCTTGCGGCGACAGCGCTCCGCCTGCCGCATTGGAACCGTCGGCGCCCATGCCGATCACCCAATAGCTGTCGGCGGGGCCGGTGCCCGGCTTGAACGCCTCGATGATCGTACCCGGCTCGCCTTCGCTCGCCCGCATGCCGGTCTTGTGGTTGATGGCGATCAGCTTCATGCCTTCCGGCACCTTGAAGTCGACATCCGGCTTGCCGTCCAGCGCCACGCGCATGAAGTTCTTGAAGATCGGGGCCGCGAGACCGCCGCCGGTCGCACCGTGGCCAAGACCCTTCGGCTGGTCGTAACCCATGTAGAGACCGAGAACGAGGTTTGGCGTGTAACCGATGAACCACGCGTCTTTTTCGTCGTTGGTCGTGCCGGTCTTGCCGGCTATGTGGCGGCCAAGCTCGTTGATGGTGGCGCCGGTGCCGCGCTGCACCACACCCTCCATCATCGAGGTGATCTGGTAGGCGGTCATCGGGTCGAGCACCTGCTCGGAATTGTCGACCAATTCCGGCTCGGGCTGATTCTGCCACTCGGCCGCGTTGCAGCCTTCGCAGCCGCGATCGTCCTGCTTGAAAACCGTCTTGCCGTAGCGATCCTGAATCCGGTCGATCAACGACGGCTTGATCGATTTGCCGCCATTGGCCATGATCGAATAGGCCGAAACCATCCGCATCACCGTCGTCTCGCCCGAACCCAGCGCCATCGGCAAATAGGGCGCGAGATGATCGTAGACGCCGAAACGCTCGGCATATTCAACGACCAGCTTCATGCCCATGTCGTTGGCAAGCCGCACCGTCATCAAATTGCGCGAACGCTCGATGCCCGAGCGCAAGGTCGCCGGTCCGGCCACGCGGCCGTCATAGTTCTTCGGCGTCCAGGTGGTGGTGCCGCTCTGGATGGTGATCGGCCCGTCCATGATGACGGAAGCCGGCGTGTAGCCATTGTCGAGCGCCGCCGAATAGACGATCGGCTTGAACGACGAACCCGGCTGCCGCATGGCCTGCGTCGCACGATTGAACTCGGACTGCGCATAGGAAAAGCCGCCGACCATGGCCAGAACGCGGCCCGTATGCGGGTCCATGGCAACCATGCCGCCTTCCACCTGCGGCACCTGCCGCAGTTGATAGGCGCCGTCGGCCCCATCTTTCTTTTCGACGAAGACGACATCGCCCGCCTTTAGCACATCGGCCGGCGACTTGGCCTTGACCGACTTGCCATCGACGATATGGCGCATGGCAAAGCTCATATCCTCCTTGGAAACCGTGCCCTCGACACGATCCTTGACCAGTTCGCCTGACGCTTGCCTGTCTGGCTGGAGGCCGATGGAAAGGCCGGTGGCCGAACTGTCCAGCACCACGGCCAGGGACCATTCCGGCACGTCCTCAAGGCCCTTGACCGCGCCAAGCGCCGTGCCCCAGTCGCCCGAAGCATCGATGGTGGTGACCGGGCCGCGATAGCCGCGCAGCATGTCGTATTTCAAGAGGCCGTTCTGCATCGTCTTGCGGGCAAGACGCTGCATTTGCGGATCGAGCGTCGTGCGCACCGACAAACCGCCTTCATAAAGCGCCGCCTCGCCGTAGCGGGCGATGATCTCGCGGCGGACTTCCTCGGTGAAATACTCGCCGGCAAAAAGATAGGTCCCGTTGCGGCGCGCCTTGACGCCGAGCGGCTCGGCTATCGCCTTCTCGCCCTCTTCGCGCGTGACATAGCCATTATCGACCATCTGGCCGATGACCCAGTTGCGGCGCTCAAGCGCCCGGTCGGCATGCTTGAAGGGATGGTAGTTCGAAGGCCCCTTCGGCAGCGCCGCCAGATAGGCCGCTTCGGCCACCGTCAGTTCATTGACCGACTTGTCGAAATAGGTGAGCGCGGCGCCCGCAACGCCATACGCGCCAAGGCCAAAGAAGATTTCGTTGAGATAGAGTTCGAGGATGCGGTCCTTCGAATAGGCCTGCTCGATGCGGAACGACAGGATCGCTTCCTTGATCTTGCGGTCGATGGAGCGTTCGTTGGTCAGCAGGAAGTTCTTCGCCACCTGCTGCGTGATGGTCGAGCCGCCCTGCATCGGGCCACCCGTCGCATAGCGCAGCGCGGCGCGGCCGATACCCATGATGTCGACGCCGGGATGCGTGTAGAAATTCTTGTCCTCGGCCGACATGAAGGCCGCCTTCACGCGGTCTGGAATGGCCTGGATGGGAAGATAAAGCCGGCGCTCATGCGCATATTCGGCCATCAGCGAACCATCGGAAGCGTGGATGCGCGTCGTTACCGGCGGCTCGTACTTGGCCAGCACTTCATAGTCCGGCAGTTCTTTCGTCAGATTGCCGACATAGATCGCCACGCCTGCCGCGACGAGCAGGGCAAGCATGGTGCCGATGCCGAAAAAGTAGCCGATGAGACGAATCATGCCCGCTCCAGTCCATGGTTCGGCGTCTTCCTAAACAAACCAGCATCCCGCGCAAGGTTCTGGCGCGCAAGGTTCTGGAACGAAGCCGATCCGCAATCGCGCACCCATGTCGCCATGATGTGGATAAAATGCGGCAAGCCGAAATTTCGGTTCTTGGGGCCGGCAATAAAACCGGCCGGTGTTGTGTACGCGCAACGCAGCATCATGCGGCATCCTTGCGGCCAGCCCAATTCAGCCTCCCGCGCCCACCTTGGCCGAAGCAAACAGCGCCACCGCGTCGGCTATGCTTTGGGCGGCCTTGCCGCGCCACACGGGATCGAGCAATTGCTCCTCGTCCTTGTCGTTCGACAGATAGCCGAGCTCGATCAGGACCGAAGGCACGTCGGGCGCCTTGAGCACCCTGAACCCGGCATAGCGATGCGGGTTGTTGATAAGGCCTACCGTACTCGACAATTTGCCCACCAGCGCGTTGGCGAAGGTCATGGAGAAGGAATGCGTCTCACGCCGGATAAGGTCAATCAAAATGTCCGTGACTTCGGGGCTGTCGTTCTTCATTTCAATGCCGGCAAGCTGGTCGGATAGGTTTTCGCGGTCGGCCAGCGCTTGCGCCTCGGCGTCCGAAGCCTTGTCCGAAACGGTGTAGACGGTCGCCCCACGTATGCCCTTCACGTTGATCGTATCGGCATGGATGGAGATGAACAGATCGGCTTCATGCTGGCGCGCGATGCGCACGCGGTCGTCCAGCCGAAGGAACTCGTCGTCCTCGCGCGTCATGAACAGGTCGTATTTGGCCGATGTTTCGAGCTTTTCGCGCAGTTCCTTGGCGAACGCCAGCGTCACGTTCTTTTCGATGGTGCCCTTCGCGCTTTCGGCGCCGCCATCGACGCCGCCATGGCCAGGATCGATCACGATCGTGAAGCGATGCGGCGGCGCATCGGCCTTGCCGGTCTGCGCGCCGACGCGGTCGCTCTTGTCGGCGGAAACCGTCGATCCGGTTGTTTGGGCCTGCACGGCAAGCGCCTCGTCGAATTCCCGCTCGGACGCCGCCGAAATATCCGCCACGACCCGGTAGCCGCTGCCATCGTCGTTTTTGAGAATGTCGAACTTGTCGACCACGAACGGCCCCTTGCCCGTCAGCACCAGCCTGGAAGCATCCGCGCCGAGCGCGCCGTAGCGCACGCGCCGCACCAACCCCCTCGACTTGACGTCCCTGGCATTGAGCGAAAACCGCGTCGCCGGCATATCGATGATCATCCGGTTCGGGCCGCGCAGCAAAAACCACTTCACGTCCGGCTCGCGGTCGAAATTCATGACGATGCGCATATGCACGGCGTCGCCCGCCATCTTGTAAGACAGCGCCTGCAACGGCGCATCGGCGGCGCGCGCGACAGGGGCCAGCGCAAGCAGCCAGGCGCTCACGAACAGGAACAGCACAGCCAGGCCATGATGGCCGATGGCTTGCGCGCGCCTATTTTTAGTCGCCATAGGCTCTTCGGTCCCCATAGGCTCTTTGGTCGCCATGAACTCCATTTGCGTATCGGCCGCTCTCGACAGGATATTTTTCTGGAAGGCCTTTGCCATCGCGGATCAGCCTTGCCGCTGATTAACGATTGGTATCCAGATAAGGTTAACCAAGCCTTTTCAACACGCGATTACGCAGCGGATCGGCTTTTTGCCGGCATTGGAAAGAGGGTTGCCTTCCACCCCGCCAAATCATAAAAGCGATAGTGGATCACTGCAATCCTTGAACCGTCCTTCCATGCTACTTCCTGTAGAAGGCAAATCGAGGGACGGCCATCGCGCAAGGCGACATAGGCTGTGGATGATCGCGACGAATTTCGCAGACGTGCGCCCGTGGCGGGGGAATCGTCTGCGTGAGGAAAACGGCATGGGATTGTCCCGCGCCGGCTCTGTACGAGCAAACAAGCTGGTCCGGATTTCCGGGCTTTGGTTCAAAACGTTACGCTGGTGACGATGGCTTTAGACGCAATTCTGGAAGGGTCCGCACTGTACCGCGCCATTTTGGCAGCGGGCGGCACCTCCATTGCGCTCAGCCAGCTTCCCGCGGACACTCAATTATCCGGCACGCGTTCAAGTCCAGGCACATGGCGGCGGGCATTGCCCCGCCAGCTGCGGCTGGCGGCTGCCGGGAGGACACGAAATAATGCCCAACAAGATGCTAATAGACGCCTCCCACCCGGAGGAAACACGCGTTGTCGTGGTTCGCGGCAGCCGTATTGAAGAATTCGACTTCGAGTCGCAGGACAAGAAGCAACTCAAAGGAAACATCTACCTCGCCCGCGTAACGCGCGTCGAACCCTCGCTCCAGGCAGCTTTCGTCGAATATGGCGGCAACCGCCACGGCTTCCTGGCCTTCAGCGAAATCCACCCCGATTACTATCAGATTCCGGTTGCCGACCGTCAGGCCCTGCTGCGCGCCGAGGCCGAGGAAGCCGAAGCGGAAGAAAACGAGGAGGCGGACGGCGAAGGCCGTCACGACCGCGATCGCGGCCGCCGTGGCCGCCGCCGTGGCGGCAAGGGCCGCGAGCGCGCCGAACATCACCGCCACGACGCCGCTTCGTCCGAAGCAGGCTCCGCCGAGGGTGGTGACGAAGAGCGCGCCAATGAAAATGGCGATGAGGCCGAGGATCGCGGCGCGCCGGATGCGGCCGAAGGCCAGGAAGCTGCCGCCGTCGAGAATCACGACGAGCACGACAACGCCGCCGGCGAACCGTCCGACGGCAAGAGCGGCTCGATTGCCGCCAGCGTCGACGCCGACGTGGTTTCCGAGCCGGCGCCCGCCGAAGAGACCGGCGAAGCGACCTCCGACGACAATGATCGCGGCATGCTGGAGGAAGTCCACGCCGCCAACCACGACGACCACGAGATCGAATCGGTCGGCGCGGAAGACGCGCTGGATGAGGTTCGCAACCGCCGCAAGCCGACGCGCCGCCAGTACCAGATCCAGGAAGTCATCAAGCGCCGGCAGATCCTGCTGGTGCAGGTGGTCAAGGAAGAGCGCGGCAACAAGGGCGCGGCCATCACCACCTATCTGTCGCTTGCCGGCCGCTATTCGGTGCTGATGCCCAACACCGCGCGCGGCGGCGGCATTTCGCGCAAGATCACCAATGCGCAGGACCGCAAACGCCTGAAGGAAGTGGTTGCCGACCTCGAAGTGCCGCAGGGCATGGGCGTCATCTTGCGCACCGCCGGCGAAAGCCGCACCAAGGCCGAGATCAAGCGCGACTACGAATATCTGATGCGGCTGTGGGAAAACGTGCGCAACCTCACGCTGCAATCGACCGCGCCCGCCCTCGTTTATGAGGAAGGCTCGCTGATCAAGCGTTCGGTGCGCGACCTCTATAACAAGGACATCGACGAGGTTCTCGTCTCCGGCGAGGACGGCTACCGCGAGGCCAAGGACTTCATGCGCATGCTGATGCCCAGCCATGCGAAAGTCGTGCAGCCTTATCGGGACACGACGCCGATCTTCGTTCGCTCGGGCATCGAGGCGCAACTCGACCGCATGTTGCAGCCGCAGGTAACGCTGAAAAGCGGCGGCTACATCATCATCAACCAGACCGAGGCGCTGGTCGCCATCGACGTCAATTCGGGCCGTTCCACCAAGGAACACTCGATCGAGGACACCGCGCTCCACACCAACCTGGAAGCGGCGGAAGAAGTAGCTCGCCAGCTGCGGCTGCGCGACCTTGCCGGCCTGATCGTCATCGACTTCATCGACATGGAGGAAAACCGCAACAACCGCGCGGTCGAGAAGCGCCTCAAGGATCACTTGAAGAACGACCGCGCCCGCATCCAGGTCGGCCGCATCTCGCATTTCGGCCTGATGGAAATGAGCCGCCAGCGTATCCGCGCCAGCGTGCTGGAATCCACCATGAAGCCTTGCCCGACTTGCGGCGGCACCGGCCATGTGCGCTCGGATTCGTCGGTGGCACTGGCCGTCGTGCGCGCCATCGAGGAATTCCTGCTCAAGGATTCCAAGTGCCACATCACCGTGCGCACGCCCGCTGCAACGGCGCTCTACGTGCTCAACCACAAGCGCGGCACGCTGGTCGAACTGGAAAGCCGCTTCGGCCTGACCGTCACCATCGAAGCCGACGACACGGTGGGCGCGCAGCTTTACGCGATTTCGCGTGGCCTGGTCGCCGAAAAGCCTGCCGGCTTCGTCGAGACGCGCGCGCTGCCCGTCTATGACGAGCCTGAGGAACCCGAAATCGTCGAGGAAGAGGACGATGAGGCATCGGAGCCGGTGGCCGAGGCAACGCCGCGTCAGCCCGATCAAGCGGTCCGGCCGACGGAAGAAGGCGAAGGCCGCGACCGCAAGCGCCGCCGTAGGCGCCGCCGTCGCGGCGGCAAGGATCGCGAAAACGGCGACGCCTCCAATCAGGATGCGGCAGGCGATGACGCCGTGTCGGATGAGGCCGGTTACGCCGATGTGGAACTGGATGGCGATGCGCCGCTAGAAGCGACGGCAGCCACCGAAGCCGATCCATCGGAAGAAGCACAGGCAAAGAAACGTCGGCGCGGCAAGCGCGGCGGCAAGCGCAGCCGTCAGGACGACGTCGAGGCCAATGCGGAAGGCGAAGCCGAGGCGGTTGCCGCT
>DASYCS010000399.1:0-4893 GCA_036500025.1 Mesorhizobium sp.
TAGCGAATGGAACAACAAGCCGGTGGCCTTTGTCGGCTATGGCGGCGCCGGCGGGGCGCGCGCCATCGAGCAGCTTCGCCAGATCGTCGTCGAGATGCAGATGGCGTCGACGCGCAACGCCGTTCACATCCTGCTGCCCGACTTCCTCGCCGTGCTCCAGCAGGGCAAGAAGCTTGAGGAGATCGAACATTTGAACCAGAGCGTCAGCCCCATGCTCGACCAGCTTTCCTGGTGGGCGCATGCGCTGAAGGTGGCGCGCGACGCGGATGCGCGCACGGCGCAGGCCGCCTGAGTATCGATTTTGGCAGAATGAAGAAGGGCGGCAATCTTGCCGCCCGGATTGCCCGTCACGCCTTCGAATACGCTTGCGCCACCAACGACATCGGGCACCGGACCGCCAAGGCCAGGCATCCATGGACCAACGATCAGGTCAGCGGATGAACCGGACCATCAAGGATGCCACCGTCAAGCGCTTCCACCATGAGGGCCATGACCAGCTATCTCGGCACCTCGCTGACTTCGTCTCAGCCTACGACGTCGCTCGCAGGCTGAAGACACTCAAGGAGTCTTACTCCCAATGAATTTGTCTGTAGCCAAAACAGCTCGAACGCTTCACTGTTAACCCGCTCGCCGAGACTAAACAGCTAGCGTCCGGCGTCGCGGTTTTCGCTGGCCAGCCTCGTGGCGATCAGTTTGTCGATGCGGCGGCCATCGAGATCGACGACTTCGAAGCGCCAGCCCTGCGCGTCGACGGTTTCACCGGTGTTGGGCAAATGGTGCATATGCGAAAGCACGTAGCCGGCGACCGTTTCGTAGTCGCGGTTTTCCGGCAGGTCGATGCCCAGCGTGTCGGCCATCTCGTCGGCCTGCATGTAGCCAGCGAGCAGCCATGAGCCGTCTTCGCGCTTGACGGCGTTTTCGGAATCGCCGGCATCGAGATCGGCGCGAAACACGCCGGTAATCGCTTCCAGAATATCGGCTGGAGTGACGATGCCTTCGAAATGGCCATACTCGTCATGCACCAGCGCCATCGGCACATCGCTTTCCTTGAGCTTGGCCAGCACGTCGAGCGCGTCGGCCTGGTCATGGACGATCGGGGCGGAGCGCACATGCCGGCGCAGGTCGAAGCTGCGGCCGCCAAGGGCCGCGGCAAGCAGGTCGCGGGTCTGGACGACACCGATCATCGCATCGACGCCGCCATCGGCGGCCGGAAGGCGCGAGTGCTGGGTTTCCATCAGAAGCTTGCGGGTAGTGGCTTCGTCCGACTGGAGATTGAGCCAGTCGACCTCAGTGCGCGGCGTCATCACCGCGCGCACCGCACGGTCGCCAAGCCGCATGACGCCGGCGATCATGCGGCGCTCGTCGGATTCGATGGTGCCATGATGCTCGGCTTCGGCGACCAGCATCTTGATTTCCTCGTCGGTGACCTTTTCCTCGCTCTCGCCACGCTGGCCAAGCAGCCACAGCAGCGCGCGGCCGGAAATGTCGAGCAGGAAGACGAGCGGCGCGGCCACCGTCGCGATCATGCTCATGGCGGATGATACGCGCACGGCCACCTTTTCGGGGTCGCGCAACGCGATCTGCTTGGGCACCAGTTCGCCGGCGATCAGCGAGAAATAAGTGATGACAGCGACGACGATGCCGACGCCTGCGGGGTCGGCGAAGCGTTCGCTGATACCGAGCGAGGCGAGGTAGACGGACAGCCGCCCGCCCAGCGTCGCACCGGAAAAGGCGCCCGAAAGCACGCCGACCAGCGTGATGCCGATCTGGACCGAAGACAGGAATTTGCCCGGATCGGAGCCAAGTTCCAACGCGCGGGCGGCGCCGGCCACATTACGGTCGATCATCGCCTTCAGCCTTGCAGGCCGCGACGAGACGATGGCAAGTTCCGACATCGACAGCAGGCCGTTCACGCAGATGAGGACGACCACAATGGCAATTTCGACATAAAGCATGGCCGCTCAATAGCATTACGCAAGCTTGTTCGGAAGGAGCCAGGCTTGCCGCAAATCCATTTGCCGCCCGCTATTCCCGCGCGGGTGGCGAAAGCACCCGCAGCAGGCCGATCAAGGCCATGCCGTCGGTGTAGTAGGGGTCGCCGCCACCGTTGCGGCCGGCCTTGGTCGCGCCGATGCCTTCGATCTCATTGGTGGAGGCCAGCGTGCCGGCATCCGACAGGTCGGCGATCACCAGGTCGCGCTCGGCATCGATATCGGGGCCGATGTGGTGGGTGATGGCGCCGGTGTCGTGGCTGAGGCCGACGCCGCGGTCGAAGCTCGACGAACCCAGCCAGAGCGGGCGGCCGTCCTCGCCGGTATCGGCGGTCTGCCACAGGCGCACATGGTGGCGCTGGTCGGCGCTGTTGCCGACCGGCTTTTCGAAGGCAAGATCCTGTTGCCGGCCTTCGAACAGCAGCGGGCTGACGGGTGCGTCGGGGTAGGGCCGGTTGAACAGGACGCTGGCGCCGATCCTTATTGCGGTTCTCAGCGTAACGGCGTCGGCGGTGTCCCATTTGGCCATGCCGAAGGCCTCGACGACCTCGGCCTTGGTGCCAACCAGCCCGACATTGATGGGATCGCCGGCGATGCCTTGCGGCGTGCGCGTCACCATCTCGGCAGGCAGCGGACCGCGCAGAAAGCTGTGCAGCGTCCACAGTTCGGGCGCGACCAGATAGGCGACGCCGACATAGGCAACGCAAAACGCCACCGTCCAGATCGCCATTCGCCGTTTGAGACTTCTTCGGCCCATGAGGATGATCTTATCGGAAAACTACGTTCGTTCGCACCATGGGGTCGAGCACGATCTTATCAAAGCCGTTTCGCACTTTTCGGGGCCATGCCTAGCGGCAGGCGCGGTAGCCGTTCTTGCGGTTCTTGATGTCGAAATGGAAATGGTTGCGGTGGTCGTAATTGTAGCCGGGGCCAAGCACGGTAGTGAAATACTGGCAGCCATCGGCGCGCACCGTATTGAGGAAGCCGCGCGTGCGAAAGGCGAAAAGGCCGGGCTTGCGCACGTCGATATTGTCGCCATTGGTCAATTCGATGCTCATGACATCGAGCGCGTTGCCCTTGCCATGCTCGGACAGCACGCCTTCGCCGGCGATCCGGCGGCAGGAATAGCTGGAACCCTGATGGATCGCCTTGACGCCGGAGAAATATCGCCAGCGCGCCGAAGGCACCAGCTCCTTCTTCGTCCAACTCGCGAAGCTGGCGGCCATGTCGCAGGTGAGCGTCGCCGCCGGCTTCATGGCGATGTTGCCGATGGCCGTCACTTTGACCGGATTGTCGATGCCGCATTGGCCTCCATCATGGATCGGCGCAACATCGGTATAGGCGACGTCGAGCCGCTTCAGTTCGTTGCGACAATCGATCTGGTCGGCGGGCATTTGTTCGGATGGTTGCGCCGGCTCGTCCATGCGCGGGTAGGCGGCGGTCATATAAGGGTTGGAAGGCACCAGGGCTTGCATGCCGGGATTGGCCGGCACGGCAGCGGTCTGGACGCCGACATCGATGGCCGGTTCCAGCGTCAGCAGGCTGCCGGTGGTGCAGGCGGAAATCGCCGCAATGGCGAGACCCGCGCACGCGCTGACGATGAACGGCCTGCGCCGCGACCGCATATTTCCCATTTCCCGTTTGTGTTCCTGTCCCATGATGGAACAGAGTACCTTTCAAGGGTAAACGAAAAATCAGTGCGGCATTCATGGTCGAGGCGGGCAACGCTCATTGGCAAAAGGTGCCGCCGTTGCGGCGCGGCTCCAAGTCGATATGGAAATGCAGGGAATGGTCCGGATCGCTGCCCGGCCCCAGCACGGTCTTGAACGGGCCACAGGCCGCCTTGCGTATTTTCGATAAAAAACTGGCGTTCTTTTGCGGCGGAACAGGCTCGATATCGACCTTCGTGCCATCGGTCAGGGTAAAGCTTGCGATGTCGAGCGCGTTGCCGAAGGCATGTTCGGACATTTTCCGGCCATTGTGGCGCGGGCGGCAAACATAGGCCGATGCCTGGCTGACGGTTTTCACATCAGCATTAAACTGGCTTTTCACCGCCGGGGCCACGCTGGTCGACATGAACCGGGCGGCGGCTTGCGCCATGGTGCAATTCAGCTCGGCCTTCGGTTCGAGATTTATGCCGCCGCCGAGTGTCTTCAGCACGATCGGGTAGGGGATGGAACAGCCGATCTCGGCATCGCGTTCGGCCTCGTGCTCCTCGAACTCGACACCGAGCGCTTTCAACCGCGTTCGGCAGGCGACTTCCTCGTCCGGCATGGGATTGAGGGGAATGATCGTGGAGCGAGGGTCCGGCGGGATCGGCTTCTTTTCCGGTTTCGTCTCGGAAGGTTTCATCGGCTCCTTGGCGTCGGTGGTGGCCTTGGCTGGTTTTTGCGGCGGCAGGGGGACAGCGCCGGGGTTTTCAGGCGTCAGTTGCGGGAGCGTGGTTTCCGCAGCGTTCGGCTTTACAGCCTCCTTTGGCTTCGGGAAATCGGCTTCGCCAGGCTTCGCCGCCGGCACGGGAACGACGCCCGGTGGCGGGTCCGCTGGCCTTTCTTGCAGTTGCGGCACCGGCGCCCGGCGCGGAAGCTTCGGCGATTTTGCCGTCGCGGCGATCAGACCCATCGGACAGGCCAGGAACAGGATAGCGAGGAAGGCTGCTAGACGAAGGCGCGGTGAAACCATGTCCGGCAACGGCAAGTGATGCAGCATGGTTGCGGCCTGGCCCATCACATTCGGTGACCGTTTTGTCGCGGAGGCCGGCCGGCGCAAATAAAATCAGTGGCGACAGCGCGCTGACATACTGAGTCGGGAGTTCGCCTCAAGCTGTTGCGTTGAAAGGATTATCTGCCTCAGGCGTTGCGGTCGGCCTTAGGTTCGAACGAACCGTCCAGGGCATCAGGCG
>DASYCS010000400.1:0-5210 GCA_036500025.1 Mesorhizobium sp.
CCCGGCTGAAGCCGCCTTTCCCGGCCAATGTCGGCCTCTATGGCTGCCCGACGACGGTGAACAATGTCGAATCGATCGCTGTCGCGCCGACTATCCTGCGGCGCGGCGCGGCGTGGTTTTCGTCATTTGGCCGCCCGAACAATGTCGGCACCAAGCTTTTCTGCGTTTCCGGTCACGTCAACAATCCGTGTACGGTCGAAGAAGCGATGTCGATCCCGTTTCGCGAGCTGATCGAGACGCATTGCGGCGGCATTCGCGGCGGGTGGGACAATCTGCTGGCCGTCATTCCAGGCGGCGCATCTGTGCCGCTGGTGCCGGCCGAACAGATCATCGATACGCCGATGGATTTCGATGCGCTGCGCGACCTGAAGTCAGGCCTCGGCACGGCGGCGGTCATCGTGATGGACAAGTCCACCGATATCGTGAAGGCGATTGCGCGGCTTTCCTATTTCTACAAGCATGAAAGCTGTGGCCAGTGCACGCCTTGCCGCGAAGGCACAGGCTGGATGTGGCGGGTGATGGAACGCCTCGTCGTCGGCCAGGCGCAGAAGCGCGAAATCGACATGCTGCTCGATGTCACCAAGCAGGTGGAGGGCCACACGATCTGCGCGCTGGGCGATGCGGCTGCCTGGCCGATCCAAGGCCTCATGCGGCATTTCCGGGGTGAAGTAGAGCGGCGCATCGACGAATTCTCGCGCAACGCTCATCAGGTCGAGCCAATGATGGTGGCAGCAGAGTGACGATGGTCGACGATCCGAAAAACCCGCAGCCGATGGAGATGGCAGGCGCCATCGATCTGTTGGCGCACCCCGTTGCCGGGGTCGCGGCGCTATCGGCATTCGGCTTCGGGCTGGCCAGCCATGCTTTCGGTTTCTGGATGGGTACGCTTACCGGTATGGCCAGCGCCTCGCAGCTTTTTCTCGACCAGCAAAATGCCGCCGCTTCGCCGCATGCCCCCGCGAAACAGGCGGAGGCTTCAAGAAAGGCGACAGCCGAGATCAAGCAGTTTCCCACCGGCGGCGTCGCCTCGAAAAGGCGCACGGCTGCGAGGGCCGGAACGGGCGTGAGAAAATCGCCGGCATCGGTGCAGGCACCGGCATTGGCGCGCGAGGTTTCGGCGGGCGATCATCGTGGTGGCGACGATTTGAAGGCGATTGCCGGCGTGGGGCCGAAGCTGGAGCAGGTTTTGAACGGGCTTGGCATTCATTCCTACAGGCAGGTTGCCGCCTTGACCGGCGAAGAGATCGTCACGCTCGAGCAAAAGCTCGGCTTGCAAGGGCGGATCGAGCGCGACGGGTGGACTGCCCAGGCCATGACGTTGGCTGGTTCATCTGGAGCCGGATCATCCGGTGGAGATGACCGCTGATGGATGTTCATGGGAAACGCGATGTGTTTGACGTGCGCGAGGCATTGGCCGCAAACGCAGGGTTCAGCGACGCCGATCTGTCGGCAGCCGTTTTTCAACTGGGCAATGGCCGGATCGGTGATGCAGACCTGTCCGGCGCGATGCCGTCAAATGTAAATTTGAGCGACGTGAAGATCGAAAAGGCAATCGACGCCGGCATGAAATTTGACGGCGTGGCAGTCAGCGATCTTTCCGTAGCGTATGAAGCGGCGAAAGCCGGGGGCAAATAATGGCAAAGCTCAAGGTCGACGGGAAAGAGATCGAGGTACCCGACCACTACACGCTGTTGCAGGCGGCGGAAGAGGCGGGCGCGGAAGTGCCGCGTTTCTGCTTCCATGAACGGCTGTCGATTGCCGGCAACTGCCGCATGTGCCTGGTTGAGGTGAAGGGCGGCCCACCCAAGCCGCAGGCCTCATGTGCCATGGGCGTGCGCGATCTGCGCCCCGGCCCGAACGGCGAGCCGCCGGAAGTGTTCACCAACACGCCGATGGTCAAGAAGGCGCGCGAAGGCGTGATGGAGTTCCTGCTCATCAACCATCCGCTCGATTGCCCGATTTGCGATCAGGGCGGCGAATGCGACCTGCAAGACCAGGCGATGGCGTTCGGCGTCGATTCCTCGCGCTTCCATGAGAACAAGCGCGCGGTCGAAGACAAATATATCGGCCCGCTGGTCAAGACGATCATGAACCGGTGCATCCATTGCACGCGTTGCGTTCGCTTCACCACGGAAGTGGCCGGCATTTCCGAGCTTGGCCTGATCGGCCGCGGCGAGGATGCCGAAATCACCACCTATCTCGAAAGCGCGATGACCTCCGAATTGCAGGGCAATGTCATCGACCTTTGCCCGGTCGGCGCGCTGACCTCGAAGCCTTATGCGTTCCAGGCGCGTCCGTGGGAACTGACCAAGACCGAATCCATCGACGTGATGGACGCGGTCGGCTCGGCCATCCGCGTCGACAGCCGTGGGCGCGAAGTGATGCGCGTCATGCCGCGCATCAACGAGCAGGTGAACGAGGAGTGGATTTCCGACAAGACCCGCTTCATCTGGGACGGCCTGCGTACGCAGCGCCTCGACCGGCCTTATGTGCGCAAGGACGGCAAGCTCGCGCCCGCCAGCTGGGCCGAAGCATTTTCGGCCATCAAGGACGCGGTTTCGAAGACTTCTCCAGACAGGATCGGCGCGATTGCCGGCGATCTGGCGGCTGTCGAGGAAATGTATGCGCTGAAGCTTCTGATGGCTTCGCTCGGGTCGGCCAATATCGATTGCCGGCAGGATGGCGCAGCACTCGATCCAGCGCTTGGCCGGTCGAGCTATATTTTCAATCCTACCATCGAAGGCATCGAACAGGCGGACGCGCTCCTCATTATCGGGGCCAATCCGCGCTTTGAAGCGTCGGTTCTCAACGCCCGCATTCGCAAGCGTTTCCGCGCCAACTCGCTGCCGGTCGGCGTGATCGGCGATATTGGCGACACCCGATACGACTACGAATTGCTGGGCGCCGGCGCCGATACGTTGAAGGATCTGGCGGACGGCAACGGCAAGTTCTTCCAGGCGCTGAAGAAGGCCAAGCATCCGCTTATCATCGTCGGGCAGGGCGCTTTGTCGCGCGCCGATGGCGGTGCGGTGCTGGGACAAGCGGCCAGGCTTGCGGCTGCCGTCGATGCCAGCCGCGCGGACTGGAACGGTTTTGCCGTGCTGCATACGGCTGCCGCCCGTGTCGGCGGCCTCGACCTCGGCCTGGTGCCGGGCGAAGGCGGCAAGAATGTCGGCGCGATGCTGGGCGGCACGGACGTGCTGTTCCTGCTCGGGGCCGATGAACTGGACATGGCGCAGACCGCCGGCTCGTTTGTCGTTTATATCGGCACGCATGGCGATGCCGGCGCCCATCGCGCCGATGTCATCTTGCCGGGCGCGGCCTATACGGAAAAGTCAGGCACCTACGTCAATACGGAAGGCCGCGTGCAGCAGACCAGCCGCGCCGGTTTCGCGCCGGGAGACGCGCGGGAAGACTGGGCGATTTTCCGTGCGCTGTCGGATGTGCTGGGCAAGAAACTGCCGTTTGATTCGCTGCCGCAGCTTCGCGCCAGGCTCTACGGCGAGTTTCCGCATTTTGCCCGGATCGACCAGATCGCCGCCGGCGAGGCGGGCGATATTGCGAAAGTGGCGAAGCTCGGTGGACGGCTGGACAAGGGCGCTTTCATGTCGCCGGTCCAGGATTTCTACCTGACCAACCCGATTGCGCGCGCTTCGGCTGTGATGGCGGAGTGCTCGGCGCTGGCCCGGAACGGTTTCAAGCAGGCGGCGGAATAGAGCATGGACACCTTCTTTTCCTTCTACGTTCTGCCGGCGCTGATCATCCTGCTGAAATCGGTCGTGCTGATCGTCATCCTTTTGATCGGGGTGGCCTATATTCTTTATGCCGACCGCAAGATCTGGGCGGCAGTGCAGCTGCGCCGTGGCCCCAACGTCGTCGGTCCATGGGGAACGCTGCAAGCTTTCGCCGACCTGTTGAAGTTCGTCTTCAAGGAGCCGATCATTCCATCGGGCGCCAACAAGGGCGTGTTCCTGCTGGCGCCGCTGGTTTCGGCCGTACTGGCGATTTCGGCGTGGGCGGTGATTCCGGTTACTTCCGGCTGGGCCATCGCCAACATCAATGTCGGCATCCTCTACGTGTTCGCCATTTCCTCGCTAGAGGTCTACGGCGTCATCATGGGCGGCTGGGCATCCAATTCGAAATATCCGTTCCTCGGCGCGCTGCGCTCGGCGGCGCAAATGGTGTCTTACGAAGTCTCGATCGGCTTCGTCATCGTCACTGTTTTGCTGTGCGTAGGTTCGCTGAACCTGACGGATATCGTGATGTCGCAGCAAAACGGGTTGGGCACGCGCCTTGGCCTGCCCAATACGCTGCTTGATTGGCACTGGCTGTCGCTGTTTCCGATGTTCGTGATCTTTTTCATCTCGGCACTGGCCGAAACGAACCGTCCGCCCTTCGACATGGTGGAGGCCGAATCGGAACTGGTCGCCGGCCATATGGTCGAATATTCATCGACGCCGTTCTTGCTGTTTTTCCTCGGCGAATATGTCGCGGTCGTCTTGATGTGCGCGCTCACCACCATCCTGTTCCTCGGCGGCTGGCTGCCTCCCTTCGATTTCGTGCCGTTCACCTGGGTGCCGGGCGTTATCTGGTTCGTGCTCAAGCTTTGCCTGGTGTTCTTCATGTTCTCCATGGTCAAGGCGATCGTGCCGCGCTTCCGCTACGACCAACTGATGCGGCTGGGCTGGAAGGTGTTTCTGCCGATTTCGCTGTTCATGGTGGTGGCGACGGCCGCCTTCCTCAAAATCACGGGATTTGCCTGATGTCGGCCTTGTCTCAAGCGGCCAAGTCGCTGTTGTTGCAGGATTTCGTTTCGGCGTTTTTCCTGGGGATGCGCCAGTTTTTCGCGCCGAAGGAAACGATCAACTATCCGCATGAAAAAGGGCAGACGAGTCCGCGTTTTCGTGGCGAACATGCGCTGCGCCGCTATCCGAACGGCGAGGAGCGCTGCATTGCCTGCAAGCTGTGCGAGGCGATCTGCCCGGCGCAGGCCATCACCATCGAGGCGGGGCCACGCCGCAATGACGGAACGCGCCGCACCGTGCGCTACGATATCGACATGGTGAAGTGCATCTATTGCGGCTTTTGCCAGGAAGCCTGCCCGGTCGACGCCATCGTCGAAGGGCCGAATTTCGAATTCGCGACGGAAACGCGCGAGGAACTTTACTACGACAAGGACAAGCTTCTGGCGAATGGCGACCGCTGGGAGC
>DASYCS010000401.1:0-3410 GCA_036500025.1 Mesorhizobium sp.
GGCCTTCACCGCCTTCACCGATGGGCGCAGCTATTCCAAGGCGCAGCTGCTGCGCAGCCGGCATGGCTTTGCGGGCGCGGTGCGCGCTGTCGGGCAGGTTCTGGTCGACCAGCTGCCGCATATGTTGCGGGTCGGCTTCGATGAGTTTGAAATTACCAACCCGGTTTTGCTGAAACGTCTCGAAGCCGGCGATATTGGCGGCCTGCCGCTTTATTACCAGCCATCTGCTAAACCGGTGGAAGCAGGCGAGAAATATTCCTGGCGCCGCCAACCCGCCGGCGACTGAAGCCCCGCCGCGAAACCTTGAGCATTCCAGCAAAAGTGTGAAACGGTTTTGCGTCCGGAAGTGCGGCCAAAACAAAGATATGGAGCGGTTTTGTCGATTCAGTAAAAATCGGAACCGCTCTACGCCATCGCCCTCGCTTCGCGGAAGGAAACCAGCTTGCCGCGGTTTTCGTCCCACAGCGCCAGTTTCACGCAGCGCAGGCTGTCGAGCAGCGTTATGCGGCCGATATTGCGCAGTTCCGGATAGTCGCGAAGCACTTCCGGCAGCCGGTAGTGCGGCACCTTGGCCGACAGATGGTGGACATGGTGGATGCCGATATTGCCGGTGAACCAGCGAAGCACCGCGGGAAGATCGTAGTAGGACGAGCCGTGCAGGGCGGCATACTGGAATTCCCATTTCTCATCGCGCGCCCACTCTGTCTCCTCGAATTGATGCTGGACATAAAACAGCCAGATGCCGACTGAGCCGGCGAGGATGACGATCGACAGGTGGATGACGAGGAATGCGACGAAGCCGATGAACCAGATGAGGATCGCGGCGGCGAGCGCGATGCCCAGATTGGTGGCCATGGACGACACCCACGGCGTCACGCCGCCCCGCATCATCCCGACCGGCAGCCTTTGTTCGAAAACGAAAATCCAGGTTGGCCCTATGCCGAACATCACCAAAGGGTGGCGATAGAGCCGGTAGGCGAGGCGGCGGTGCAGCGGCAGGTTCTTGTATTCGCTGACGGTCAGCGTCTTGATGTCGCCGGTGCCGCGCTCGTCCAGGTTTCCAGCGCTGGCATGATGGGTTGCATGCGCGCGGCGCCAGCAATCATATGGCGTCATCGTAAAGACGCCCAAAGCCCGGCCGATCCAATCATCGGCATGGCGGTTGGCGAAGAACGAGCCGTGCCCGCAATCGTGCTGGATCATGAACATGCGCACGAGGAAACCCGCCGCCGGCACGATGAGGAACAGGCCCCACCAATAACCATAGACATATGAAATGGAGCACAGCGCCCACAGGGCGATGAAGGGAACTAGCGTGACGCCAAGCTCGATCGTGCTGCGCTTTCGGTTCGGCTTCTTGTAGCGCGACAGTATTTTTAGCCAGGCGCGCCTGCTGGCTTCTTCCGGGGAAATAATATTCATCGGCAAGCATAGGCAGGCTGGCCGGAGGCTGCAAGATGGAGTTCACGAAAGTTTACCGCGCGTAGTGTCGCGTGTGTTCCTTTTCGACTCGGGCGTTGGCCTTCGGCGGGCGAACTTCTTTCAACTGGTCCAGCAGGTGCTTCAGATAGTCGGGCAGATCGGCCGCGGGCTTGAAGGCCGGTGATGCGTGGAGAAGCCGCGCCGTATTGCCGCTGCCGATGTCGCGCTTGATGTCGGCGGCGAGTTTTTCCTGTCCAGATCTGTGGTTTTTGGCTGTCATTTCAAAATCCTTTGTCGACTTCGAAATCCCCCAGTAGCTGTCAGGTTCCCATAATGTGATCAGCTGGCAAGCGATGAGCAAAATTACGGTAAAATTTGAATTAACTTTGAACGTTGTTCACGGCCTGCGCGTTGACCGCAGGGATCGTCTGAATCGGCCTTGCCCCTTGATTTTTGACCGCCGAACCTCGATATCGGCAACAAGTTCGAAACAAACGAAATAACGGGCAAGTTAACGGGAATGGCGATGAGCGACCACGCGAACAACGAACATGCGCCCGACGACATCGAAGCCGAAAACATGTCGACGGAACGGTCGGAAGGCGGCGTCGACGGCGATTATGAGGCTTTGGTGCGTCTCCTCAAGGAAAACGAGGAGCTGAAGGACCGCGCGCTGCGTACTGCGGCCGAAATGGAAAATCTGCGCCGCCGCACCGCGCGTGACGTGGTCGATGCGCGCACCTATGCGGTAGCGAATTTTGCCCGCGACATGTTGCAGGTGGCCGACAATCTTCAACGCGCGACGGATGCCATCCCGCCTGAAAGCAAGGCGTCGGGCGACGCGGGGTTCAAGGCGCTGATCGATGGCGTCGAGCTGACCGCGCGCAGCATGCTGACGACGCTGGAGCGGCACGGCGTCAAGCAACTGACACCGGAAGGCGAACGCTTCGACCCTAATTTCCACCAGGCGATGTTCGAGGTTCCCAACCCCGATATCGCCAATGGCACCGTCGTGCAGGTGGTCCAGCCGGGCTATTCGATCGGCGACCGCGTCCTGCGCCCGGCCATGGTCGGCGTTTCCAAGGGCGGACCCAAATTCGCCGCCGGCGAAACCCCGGCGGAACCCGGTCCGGTCAACGGGCAGGCGGAGAAGGACGCCTAGGGAAAACAGCGGCCAGCCGGCCAAGCGCGGCCAACGAGGCCGCGCGGCTTTGCATCGGCGCGTTGCCGGTGTAGGCCTTGCGGGTATTTATCGCTTTTCCGGCGGCCTTGATGAACCTGATCGAGCTTCTCGACTATGCCGGCGTCGTGGTCTTCGCGGCCACCGGCGCGCTGGCGGCGTCGCGCAAGCAACTCGACATTATCGGTTTCCTATTCCTGGCCTGCGTTACCGGTATCGGCGGCGGCACGTTTCGCGATCTTATCCTCGGCGTGCCGGTTTTCTGGGTGGGGAATCCCGTCTATCTGCTGATTTGCGTGCTTGTAGCGGGGGCGGTTTTCTTTACCGCGCACCGGGTCGAATCCCGCTACAGGCTGCTGCTCTGGCTCGATGCCGTCGGCCTTGCCGCCTTCTGCGTCATGGGCGCGGCGAAGGGCCTGGCGATCACCGGTTCCCCGACCGTTGCCATCGTCACCGGCGTGCTGACGGCGACCTTTGGCGGAATCCTGCGCGATCTGCTGGCCGGCGAGCCATCCGTCCTGCTGAAACCGGAAATCTATGTGACGGCCGCCCTTGCCGGTGCCTGCCTGTTCACGCTTGGCGACCTGGCCGGCCTGACGCCGCTGCTTTCGGATGCAATCGGATTTGCGGCGGCATTTTTCGTGCGCGGCGGCGCGCTTAAATTCGGCTGGGCTTTTGCGCCGTATAAAAGCCGCCCCGGCCGCGATCCCGACGATATTACGTGACGGCTTTCTAGAGCGATTCCGATTTTTGCTGAATCGACAAAACCGCTCTATCTCTTTGTTTTGGCCGCATTTCCGGGCGCAAA
>DASYCS010000402.1:0-4055 GCA_036500025.1 Mesorhizobium sp.
CAGCGTCACGATCGGCGACAGCGTGAACATGATGCCGGTATAGCCGGCGCCGAGATGCGAAATCGCTGAAAATATTAAAAGGTTCGGAATTGCGTAGGAGACGGCGGCGACCACGACGAAATACCGCAGCTTGTGCGGCGTCAGCCGAATGCGATTGCCGCGCAGCAGGTGGACGCAAAGCAGGATGCCGCCGGCGCCGAGCGAAATGACGAACGCCCACACGATGCCGGCAACGCCGGCGTTGGTTGCCATCCGGCCCAAGGGCAGAGAGACGCCAAGCAACGTGCCTGTGATGATCAGCAGGGCGAACGCGGAATCCCAGGTGAACTTCATTTCAAACCCGTCATGGGCGCAGGCCGGTCAAGGGCGCGAGCCGGTCGAACGCGGATGGGGAAAATGCACGGACCATAGAGCCGGGAGGCTCAGTTGCGGTCGTCGGGAAACACCGGGACGGGCATGAAAGCCACGCCGTCCTCGGCAAGGCTCTTGGCCTCGTCGAAGGTCGCTTCGCCATAAATGCCCCGCGCATCGGCTTCGCCGAAATGGATTTTTCGGGCTTCCTCGGCGAATTTGTCGCCCACATAATCCGCATTCTCACGTATTTTTTCGGCCATCGCCTTCATCTGCGCCATCGCCTGCTTCTGGGCTTCACCCATGGCGAGCGCGATTTTCTCCTGCTTGCGGCCCGTCGACACCGCCGGCGCCATCAGCGCCTTTTCGACCTTGTGCGAACCGCATGACGGGCAGTCGACAAGGCCGCGCAAGGCCTGCTTGTCGAAATCTTCATTGCTGCGAAACCAGCCTTCGAACTCATGGGCATTTTCGCAAGTAAGGGAAAACCGGATCAAGACGCCGCTCCCCTGAGCGTACCCACGCCCGCGCCGCTTTCGGTAGCCAACGCAAACTCCCGCGCATTCTTCAGGTTGGGAATCTTCCGGCGCGCGGCCTGCGATTGCGCCGGATCGATTTCGGCGACGATGACGCCCGGCTCGTCATGATCCACTTCGGCAAGCACCCTGCCCCATGGGTCCACGATCAGCGAATGGCCATAGGTTTCGCGGCCGTCCTCATGCAGCCCGCCTTGCGCGGCGGCGACCACGAACGCCCCGTTTTCAATGGCGCGGGCGCGCAGCAAGACATGCCAATGCGCCTCGCCCGTCTGGCGGGTGAAGGCAGCCGGAACCGTCAGGATTTCAGCGCCCGCCAAGGCCTCGGCCCGGAACAGTTGCGGAAAGCGCAGGTCGTAGCAGACGGAAAAGCCGAGCTTCGTTCCGTTCAGGTCGGCCACGACCGCCTGTGCGCCCGGCTCGTAAACCGCCGATTCGCGCCAGCTCTCGCCGTTGTCGAGATCGACGTCGAACATGTGGATTTTGTCATAGCCGGCAACAAGCCCGCCTTGCGGCGAAAAAAGATAAGCGCGGTTCGCCACCTTGCCGTCGGCGCGCAAAATGGCGGTCGAGCCTATATGCAGGAAGATGCCCAGTTCGCCGGCCAGACGGCGCGCGGCCGCCACCACCTTGTCATTGGCCTCGACGGCGAATATCGCTTTGCGCGTATTCGCGGCGCGGACCATCGCACCGGTCATTTCGGGGGTCTGGACGTAGGTCGCTCCCTGGCCCGCCGCCTCGCGCACCAGCCGCTCCATTTCCACCACGTTGCGCTGCGGATCGGTGCCGGACCGCATCTGGACCGCGGCAACCTTGAAAACGCCCATCGTCACGGTCCTTGTTATGCCTGCGGGCCGGCAAGCAGCGCATCGAGGCGTCCCGCCGCCTCCAGCGCGTGCAGATCGTCGCTGCCGCCCACATGCACATCGCCGACGAATATCTGCGGAAACGTCGAGCCGCCTTTTGCCCGCGAGATCATCTCCTGGCGCAGCTCGGGCGAAAAGCTGGCATCGTGCTCGGTATAGGTCACGCCCTTGCGGTCGAGCAGGCGCTTGGCCGCCGCGCAATAGCCGCACATCGCGCGGGTATAAATGGTTACATCAGCCATGAGGTCATTCCAGTTTTGCTGCCCTCTATATAGTTGCGCTTTCGTCGGGCTGAAAGTCCCCAGGCAAAACCCGCGCGAAGGTCAGCACGTCGACCGCGCCGGCCCCGCCCTTGACCAGCGCCTTGGCAACCGCCCGCACGGTGGCCCCGGTCGTATAGACATCGTCGATCAGCAGAACCCGGCGGCCGGCAATCTGGATTTCCGCCTCCACCGGCACGCGAAACGCAGCGCGGACGTTTTCCTCGCGCTCGCGCCGTTCCAGTCCGACCTGCTGGCTTGTCATTTTCACGCGCCGGATCGCCGATGGCGAAAACGGCAGCCCGCCGAGTTTTGAAACGGCGCGCCCAAGCTCGGCCGATTGGTTGAACTGCCGCTTGAAGAAGCGCCGCCAATGCAGCGGCACCGGCACCACTATGTCGGCCTCCTCGACCAGTTCGGCGCCGGCCCGCATCATCCAGCGCGCCATCCATGGCGCCAAGTCGGTCCGGTCCTGGTATTTCAGGCCTTGCACCATCTGGCGCGCGACGCCGGAATAAGCCGCCGCCGCCCGCACACGTCCGAACGGAGGCGGGTCGGCGATCGCTTCGGCTGACAGAAACCCATCGCCCATGTCGTGAATGAAAGGCGTGCCCATCACCGGGCACCACGGCCGCTCCAAAAGGCGCAGCTTTGGCCAGCATTGCGCGCACAGCACGCCCGGCTGCGAGACTTGCCGGCGGCAACCCGCGCAAACCGCCGGAAACAGCAGACGCGCGGGCCATTTGAGAACCACTCTGGAAACGCCCTTGATATCCGCCATTGGATCGGCCACCTGAGGAACGATGCATCCTAGCAGATGCCGGAAATACAGGAACCTGTCCGTGCAGCCGATTTTCGATACGCCGCTGTTCCTCGCACGCAAACGCCGCGCGCTTGCCGGCCCCGTCGCCGGAGCGGATTTCCTGATGCGCCGCGTCGCTGAAGACTTCACCGACCGGCTGGATGCCGTGGAGCGCAGGTTCGAGAAGGCGGCGGCGCTGTTTTGCCAGACGCCGGATGCCGCCGATGCAATGATGGCCAGCGGCAAGGTGGGGGAGATTATCCGTATCGAGGCCGACGCAACTTTTCTCGGCCGCCATGCCGGTACCATCGCGGCGCCGGAAACCGTGCCGCTTGAACCGCAAAGCATCGATCTTGCCGTCTCCCTGCTGTCGTTGCAGACCATGAACGACATTCCGGGCATGCTGGCGCAGATAAGGCGCTCGTTGAGGCCGGACGGCCTGTTTCTGGCTGCTTTTGCCGGCTCAGGCACCCTGACCGAGTTGCGTGACAGCCTTCTGGCCGCCGAGGCCGAACTATATGGCGGCGTCAGCCCGCGCGTCATTCCATTCCCCGACGTGCGCGACGCCGGTGCGCTGCTGCAACGGGCCGGCTTTGCCTTGCCCGTCTCCGATGTCGAGGACGTGGTGGTGCGTTACGATTCGCTGTTTTCGCTCATGGGCGATCTGCGGGCGATGGGTGAAACCAACGCGCTGATTGACCGGCCGCGCCGCCCGGGCACGCGCGCGCTTTTCGCCCGCGCCGCCGAAATCTACGCGCAACGCTTTTCAGACGCCGACGGGCGCATCAGGGCAAGCTTTTCTCTAGTCTGGATGTCCGGCTGGGCGCCCGACCCATCTCAGCGCAAGCCGCTCCAGCCGGGTTCGGCAAAAGTTTCCCTGGCTTCGATATTGGAAGCGTCCGCACGCCGCGAAGCGGACTAAGTCGCCGCAATCAGAGGCAAGCCAGGCCTAATTCATGCCCTGCACCAGGCGGCTACTATTGTCGGACCACAGCCATTCGAGCCTGTCTGCCACATTGCCGAAGCCAGCAAAGATGGCCAGCGACAGCAACGCCGCGATCAAGCCATATTCGATGGCCGTCGCCCCGCGGCGATCCTGAAAAAACCGGGCCTGGCAAAACCGGCGAATCAAAATTTTCATGGCCGTCGATCCCCTCGCCGGATCATTGGTATGCAAGACGTGTTAAGGAAAGTTAACGGCGCAAGCTTAACAGGCCATAAACCGGCAAGCTGCGCGGTA
>DASYCS010000403.1:0-2039 GCA_036500025.1 Mesorhizobium sp.
GAGGTCGCCATATTCGGTGATGAGCTGCGCCGCGGTCTTGATGCCGATGCCCGGTACGCCCGGCACGTTATCGACGCTGTCGCCCGCCAGCGCCTGCACCTCGACCACCTTATTGGGCGGTACGCCGAACTTCTCGATCACTTCGGGAATGCCGATGCGGCGGTCCTTCATGGTGTCGTACATCGTGACGCAATCGGTGACGAGCTGCATCAAATCCTTGTCCGAGGAGACGATGGTCGCGGTTGCGCCGCGCTCGCAGGCTTCGCGCACGTAGGTCGCGATCAGGTCGTCGGCTTCAAATCCGCTCTGCTCGATGCAGGGTAGATCGAAGGCTTTCACAGCCTCGCGGATCAGCGCGAACTGCGGAATCAGATCCTCGGGAGCGGGCGGCCGGTGCGCCTTGTACGCGGGATAGAGCTTGTTGCGGAACGTCACCTCGGACTTGTCGAAGATGATCGCGAGGTGGGTCGGCTTGCCGTCCTTCGGCATGTCGCGCAGCAACTTCCACAGCATGTTGCAGAAGCCCGCGACGGCGCCGACCGGAAGGCCGTCGGATTTGCGCGTGAGCGGCGGCAGCGCATGGTAGGCGCGGAAAATGTAGCCGGAACCGTCGACCAGAAAAACGTGCTGGCCTTTCATGCTGGTGCCTGCGGCGACGTTCGCGGCAGGACCGGTTGCGGGGGCGGTTTTGGCTGCGGCAGATTGCGCGGCGACGGGTATGGCGGCTGGCTTTTTCGGCATGGCCGCAACTTAAGGATTTTTGCCGCGAATAGCACCCCCCTAGTACCCGCTTTCCGACGTTCGTGAGACGTCGCAACACCCGCCTTAACGAACTTCGGAAAGCAAAGGGTACTAGCAACTTTATGATTCTGGTGCCGCTTTCGATTTGAAATTCCCGAAGACGAATCCGCTGCAGCTGGTGCAGGAATTTCAAATCGGCGGTACCAGAAGCGTCATCGCCAGCAAAATCGCAGCATTGCGGACCTTGGCCTGGTGCGCCGGCGGAGCTGCCTTACTCCGCCGCCTGAAGCGCGGGTGTACGCTTCTTCGGCGCGATCCAGAACGCATCGGGGCGCTCGAACAGGAAGTTCAGCCGCGTGTTGCGGCAGGTCCACCAGATCAGCACCGCGCCGATCACGCCGACGATGGTGACGATCAACGATACCAGACCGATGTCGTGGATGACGCCTGCTTTCAGCAGGATCGTGCGGGAGGCGGCCATCGGCAGGAAGAAGGCGAGATAGATGACGATGGAATGCTCGCCGCAATAGCGCACGAATCCAAGCCAACCCGTCTTGGCCAGCAGCGTGCCTATCGTGATGATGGCGCAGGCGCCGGCGAGCCCCAGCGCGAGCGAAATCAGCGGCCATTCGCTGGCGCCGGTATAGACGAGACCGGCATCCGTGACCGCCCACAGCGCCAGCGCCGCCAGCGCCAATGCCGGGTAGGCGCGGGCGCGGTTCGACAGTGCGAACACGTAGCTTGCGAACAGATAGCCGGAATAGATGTAGACGAAGCGGGCGGCGAATTCGTCGATCAGCGTCCAGCCGGTGGAGATATGCGCCATCTCGAGTGCCGCGGCGGCGCCCCAGATCGCCCATGGCGAAACGTTGCGCGTGGCCTTGATGACCACGAAGAACACCGGCAGCAGATAGATGAACCACAGCGTGCCGAACGGATCGATGAACGACATCAGGTAAAGGCGCGCTACTCCCGGCCAACCGACCTCGGCGGCAAAGTGGGGCGCCTTGAAGCCGAACTGGATCGCGGTCCACAGCAGGTAGAAATAGGCGAAGTGCACCACCTTGCGGTCGAGATAGGTCCGCCAGTCGCGGTTGATGACGAGCGACAGGAACAGTCCGGAAATCAGGAAGAAATCCGGCATCCGGAACGGTTTTGCGAAGGCGACCACGAGATGCATGAAGCCGTCCTGCCCGGCGGCCTTTTCGACCCCCTGCACCGAATGCATCATGACAACCATGATGATGCAGATGCCCTTGGCATAGTCGATCCAGTCGACCCGTTCGTTTTTCAGCGTG
>DASYCS010000404.1:0-5858 GCA_036500025.1 Mesorhizobium sp.
GATATTATAGATGCCCGCCCGGCCTCGATCGACCGCGAGCAGGGCCGCATGGGCCGCCGCATCGACATGCACCGGCGATGTGCCTGCGGGCGTGTCCACTCCCGTGCCGGGACCGTAAAACTGGCCGTAACGCAGCACCACCCCTTCAATGCCGGCGGCGCCCAGAACCTGGCGCTCCAACGCGATCACACCACCCATGGTGATGCCCCGCGCGCCTTCCGCCTTGGCGTCGAGCCTATCGTCCTCGCCATGCGGAAGCGGACCCGCCGCATAAGCCCAGGCGATGCTTTGCGCCACCACGCGGGAAACCCCTGCCTGACGGGCGGCCTCGACCAGATTGCGGGTGCCCTCGTCGCGGATGCGGGCATTGCCCGCGATGGCGGCTTGCATTTTCGACGGATCGAGATTTTCGGGCAAGTCCGTAAGCTGGTGGACGACGACCTGCGGCGCAGCTGTGACCACCGCTTCGATCAGTTTCTGCCTGTCGAACACATCCACCATCACCGGTATCGCCCCAAGATCTCCAAGCTGTGCGGCCTTGGCTTCGGACCGGGTGGTTCCCCAGACGAGATGGCCGCGCGCAAGCAAGAGCGGCACCAGCCGCCGGCCGACGACACCGGATGCGCCGGCAAGAAAAATACGCATATGCGTTCATTCCAGGCTACGAAATTTCGGTCCGATTAATATCCGGGCACCGAGATTTTTCAAGACAACGCTCTGCCATTGCTGCGACTCGAATAATATAGTTCGACCTTGAACGTCGATCGGCCCTAGCCGAGCAAGCCCTTGACGACGCCGCTTGCCTTGGAGAAATCCATCTGGCCGGCATATTTTTCCTTGAGCACGGCCATCACCTTGCCCATGTCCTTTCCCGTCGCGGCGCCCGTTGCGGCAATCGCCTCGCGCGCCACCGCCTGAACGCCGGCATCGTCCATCTGCACCGGCTGGAAATCGCGCAGGATCGCAATCTCGGCGCGCTCCTTGGCGGCCAGTTCCGGCCGCCCGCCATCTTCGAACGCCTTGGCCGATTCCTCGCGCTGCTTCACCATCTTGGCCAGGATTTGCAGGATCTCGTCGTCGCTCGCCGCCTCCTTGCCAAGGCCGCGATTGGCGATGTCGCGATCCTTGATCGCCGACTGCATCAGCCGAAGCGTCGGCAGCCGGTCGGCGTCCCTCGCCTTCATCGCGGTTTTGACTTCCTCGGCGATTCGCTCACGCATTTTCTGCTCCTTTGAATGGCGCGCACCCTATCGCCGCGAAAAACCCAGCGCAATCGCCGCCCCGCTCATTGACCGCTTTCGGCCCTTCCCCTATGTGAAGGCCTTGCAACCAGAATGGTTACGCGTGGAGGCTGCGACCATCGCCGCTCCGCGCTTTTTGCTGCGCCAATCGCGCCGTCGGCGAACGAAACCGGCCGCAGCCTGTTGATGGAGAGCCGCATGGCCACGACCGCCCCCTGGAGCACCGAACTCGTCACCGCCCTGCTCGTGCTGGCGGACGGCACGGTGATCGAAGGCCGCGGCCTCGGCGCGGTCGGCTCGGCGGTGGCGGAAGTCTGCTTCAACACGGCGCTGACCGGCTATGAGGAAATCCTCACCGACCCATCCTATGCCGGCCAGATCGTCACCTTCACCTTCCCGCATATCGGCAATATCGGCGCCAATAACGAGGATATCGAAGATTTGAACCCCGTCGCCCGCGCCGGCGCGGTCGGCGCCGTGTTCAAGGCCGATGTCACCGACCCGTCCAGCTACCGCGCCAAGGAACATCTCGACGAGTGGTTGAAGAAGCGTGGCATCGTTGCCCTTTCCGGCATCGATACCCGCGCACTGACCGCGCTGATCCGCGAAAAAGGCATGCCCAACGCCGTCATCGCCCACGCGCCCGATGGCAAGTTCGACGTGGCCGACCTGAAGCGGCGCGCCGCCGCCTGGTCCGGCCTTGTCGGGCTCGACCTCGCCAAGGAGGTCACCTCCGGCCAGTCGTCGGTCTGGCGCGAGACGCCATGGGAATGGAACGAAGGCTTTGGCGAGCAGGACGCCCCTACCATGCATGTCGTCGCCATCGACTACGGCATCAAGCGCAACATCCTGAGGCTGCTTGCCGGGCTGGGCGCCAAGGTCACCATCGTGCCGGCCAAGACCGGCGCCGACGAAATCCTCGCCATGAAGCCGGACGGCATCTTCCTGTCCAACGGCCCCGGCGACCCTGCCGCCACCGGCGAATATGCGGTTCCGGTCATCCAGGATTTGTTGAAGACCGAAATCCCCGTCTTCGGCATCTGCCTTGGCCACCAGATGCTGGCCATCGCTGTCGGCGGCAAGACGGAAAAGATGCATCAGGGCCACCACGGCGCCAATCACCCGGTCAAGGACCACACCACCGGCAAGGTCGAGATCGTCTCGATGAACCACGGCTTCGCCGTTGACGGCAAGTCTTTGCCGCAAGGCGTTGAGGAGACTCACGTTTCGCTATTCGATGGCTCAAACTGCGGCATCGCGCTGACCGGACGCCCGGTGTTCTCGGTCCAGCACCATCCCGAAGCCTCGCCCGGCCCGCAGGATTCGCACTATCTGTTCCGCCGCTTCGTCAACCTGATCCGCGCGCGCCGGAACGAACCGGCGCTGGCCGAGCGGGCCTGAGCGACCGCTCAGCCTTCGGCGGCCGCCGCATTTTCCTGGTGCATCTGCACGACCTCCCTCGGCGTCGGCCGCTTCACCCTGGTGACAAAGACCACGAGCGCCAGCACCAGGAAGAAAGCGCCCAGCACATAAGGCGCGCCGCCGAAGATTACCGGCGCGTTCGGCCCGGTGAACCATGAGAACACAGCCGTGTAGAGCAACGGCGTGACGATCGAGGTGATCGAAAATATCGAGGTCATCGCGCCCTGCAATTCGCCCTGCGCCGATGGCGGCACCTTGGCGGCGGCAAGGCTGCGCAGCGGCGGATCGGCAAGCGCTTCAAGGCAGCCGACCACGATGACCGCATAGACCATCCAGCCCTGCCAGGCCAACGCATAGCCCAGCGCGCCAAGTGCTGTGAAGGCAAGGCCGATGGCCGCCGTCTTCCATTCGCCGAGCCTCGGGATCACCCGCGGCAGCACCAACCCCATGACCAGCGCGCCGCACAGGCCGAACGCCCCTAGCGAAAGCCCGATCTGCGTTTCGCTCCAGCCATAACGGTAGTTGCTGACGAACGACCACACCGCCGGATACATCATGTGGCCAAGCGTCATCAGGAAGAAGGCAAGGCCGATCCAGCCGATGCCTTCATATTGGCGCATCTGAAGCAGGGTGCCGACCGGGTTCGCCCGCTTCCATTCGAAGCGGCGGCGATGTTTTTGCTCCAGTGTTTCCGGCAGCAGAAACAGCGCAATGAGGAAGTTGACGAACGCCAGGCCGGCGGCGAAATAAAACGGCACGCGCGGCCCGAACGTGCCGAGCAGCCCGCCCAGCACCGGACCGATGATGAAGCCGACGCCGAAGGCGATGCCAAGCAGGCCGAAATTCTTCGCCCGGTTGTCGTCGTTCGAGATATCCGCGATGAAGGCCGAGGTCGTCGAATAGCTGGCGCCGGAAATGCCGGCCAGCACGCGGCCGATAAACAGCATCGAATATGACCAGGCAACCGCGCAGATCAGGTTGTCGATGGCGAAGGTCAGCACCGAGGCCAGAAGGATGGGCCGCCGGCCGAACCGGTCGCTCAAGCCGCCCATCACCGGCGCGAAGAAAAACTGCATCACCGCATAGACGAAGAACAGCCAGCCGCCCTTGATCGCAGCCTCGCTGATGCCGACGCCCGTCAACTCGCGCAGATAGGCCGGCAGCACCGGCATGATGATGCCGAAGCCGACAATATCGAGCAAAAGCGTGGTGAAGACGAGAACGAGGCCGCGCCGGGCCAGTTTTGGTTCGATCATGATCGTTTGTCCGCTGAAACTCCCCGCAACGATGGCGATCAACCCTATATGGACGCGCTCATAAGGGAACAGGCCGGAATGTCTTTTGCCGGCGCATGCCGCCAGCAGTCTTCGAGAACGCCTCCCGGTTAGGGGAAACGCTCCAGCCACGCAGTACCCGGCATTCACGCAGGCCGGCAAATGCCGGCCTTGGACGATGCAGCCGATCAGCCTTCAGGCCGATATCAAAGCCGCATCAGATCGGATTGTTGAACGTATCGCAGTCCGAGAGCTTGCCGCTTTTGAAACCGGCCGCGAACCATTTCTGGCGCTGCGCCGAAGTGCCGTGGTTGAAGCTTTCCGGCACGACATAGCCTTGCGTCTTCTTTTGCAGCGTGTCGTCGCCGATCTGCTGGGCGGCGTTCAGCGCCTCTTCGAGGTCGCCCTGCTCCAATATGCCTTTCTGCGCGGTAAAATGGCCCCAGACGCCGGCAAAGCAGTCGGCCTGCAATTCCACCTGCATCGACATGTGGTTGGCGTCGGCCTCGCTCATCCGCTGCCGCATCTGGTTGAACTTGGGCAGGATGCCCGTCAGGTTCTGCACATGGTGGCCGACTTCGTGCGCCACCACATAGGCCTGCGCAAAATCGCCCGAAGCGCCGAACTGCCGCGACAATTGCTGGAAGAAAGCCGTGTCCAGATAGACCTTGTGGTCGCCGGGGCAATAGAACGGTCCGGAAGCCGAGGTGGCGAAACCGCAGGCAGACCGGATCTGGCCGGAAAACATCACCAGCTTGGGGTCCTCATAGGTCAGGCCGTTGGCCTTGAAGATGCCGCCCCACACATCCTCGGTTTCCGCCAGCACGGTGCCGACGAACTGCTTCATCTCGTCATCACTGGCGGGCGCGCCTGGATTGTTGCTGGTCTGCCGGGTTACCTGGCCGCCATTGCCGCCCGCATCGCCGCCGGCAAGGATTTGCATCGGGTCGATGCCGCAGGCCTTCAGTGCGAAGAACAAGACGACAAGAATGACGATGGTCGACAACCCGCCACCGCCGGCGCGGCCGCCGATCGGAATGCGGAACTGCCCCGGACCGCCGCCGAAACCGCCCGGCAATCCGCCGCCGCTTTGCCCGCGCTGGTCTTCGATATTGTCACTCTGACGACGGCCCTTCCAGAGCATGGCTACCCCTCATACATGCGGGCCGACTGTGGCGGCCGGTTGCAGCAGTCCAGTTTTCAACGATTATCCGAATGACTGCGGCAAGTCACAGCATTTTTCGCAAACGCCGCCGATCTTGCCCGTTCAAGGCAAGGCAAACCTCGTCGCCGCAAGCCTGCGCGGCAATCGGCATATATCTGGCCAGCGGCCTTTAGCGCCAGCCCATGACCTCGCCTCGATGCAAGAAAGCGTTCAGTCTTTCTGCTTGGCGCCGGCACTCTTGCCGTCGGAGCTTCTGGAACGCTCTTCGAAACGCTTCTCGCCCTTCTTCAAAGGCTTGCCGGTTTCAGCCTCGGTCTTGCGCTCATCCTTGGCGGCGGCCTGCCTTAGTCCCTTGGCCGAAGCCTTGCCCTTCGCGGTCGGTGCCTGTTCGACGCCCATTTCATTTCCTCCGCTGGCCCGCGCCAACCGCGGGCATCACAGTCAACGCATGGTCGATACGGCGGTTCCGGCGCCGCCTGGCAGGCCTGGTGCGGCCATGCGGACAGTCAATGTGCCTTGGTCATGGCGCAGCGGAACGCCTCCAGCGTCTCGCTGCTGACATGGTGCTCGATGCCCTCGGCATCGATGCGCGCGGTTTCGGCGCTGACGCCGAGCGAACGCAGGAACGCCTCGACCGTCTGATGGCGGATGCGGCTTTCCTCGGCCATCTTGCGCCCAGCCTCGGTCAGGAAAACGCCGCGATAGGGCTTTCTGGAAACCAGTCCATCTGCGCAAAGCCGCGTCAGCATCTTGGCG
>DASYCS010000405.1:0-3375 GCA_036500025.1 Mesorhizobium sp.
CGACATAACCAGCCTTGGCGGCACGGTCGTCCTGTGCATGGTGACGCTGGCGGCGGTGGTCTATCTGTTCGTGACCCGCCAGCCGCGCACGGCGCTGTTCGTGCTGGTTTCCGTGGTTGGCGGGCAGGCCCTGTCCAGCGCACTGAAGCTCGCGGTAGACAGGCCGCGCCCCGAGCTTGTCTCGCATCTCGTGCATGTTTCCACGCTGTCTTTTCCGAGCGGCCACGCCATGATGTCGGCGGTGACCTATCTGACGCTGGGCGCGCTGGCGGCACGCTTCGTGCACGGTCACGCCGCCCGCATCTATCTGCTGACGCTCGCCGTGCTGATGACGCTGATGGTCGGCGTCAGCCGTGTCTATCTCGGCGTGCACTGGCCCTCGGACGTGTTTGCGGGCTGGTGCGCCGGCTTTGCCTGGGCGCTGCTGTGCTGGCTGGCCGCGAGGCTCTGGCAGCGTCGGCGCGGATCGGCGGGCGACCCGCCGCCGGAGACCTGATTTCAGCGGACAGGCTCCGGAAAGCCGTTCAGCGCCAGCGACGCGTTGGAATAGCGGATTTCGCCGGTGATTTCGCGCCCGAGCCAGCCGGGCAGCATCGCATCGGCCACCAGATCGGGTGTTTCCAGCTCCGCCACCACCAACCCGTCGAGATCGCCATTGAACACATCTACTTCGTAGAGGTAGTTCATGTGGCGCACATGGTGGCGGGTCTTGCGGATGGTGGTGCCGATGGCAAAACCCATCATCTCCGTCGCCTCGTCGAGCGGCACCGGATATTCGAACTCGTCGCGCTCGGTGAGATCGCTGCCGAACTTCAGAGTCAGCCTGGCCTTCCGGCCGTCGCTGATGCGCAGCCGGATCGAGCGTTCGGCCGAGATCGCCAGGTAGAACTGGACGATGGCGATTTTCTTCTCGGCCGCGGCAAGCCACGATCCATTCGCCACCAGAAACTTGCGCTCGATTTCCTTAGCCATCGCCGGCGACTAAAGCCCGCCCGGCCGCCCAAATCAATCGCGGCAATTGCCAAACCGGATCATTGTTGCGTGAGTTTCAAAAGTCAGCGATGACTTAAATGCGCCTGGAACGGGCAATCGACCCGATTTCAGCTTCGCGCTCACAGCCAGCCGTTCCTGAATCCCGCCGCGCTCAGGCCGGCGATGATATAGGGGCATTCTCGCATCAGCTTCCAGATGAGGCCGCTGCGGTAATTTTCGATCATCAGCGCGATCGGCCCCTGATTGATGCCGACATGCTCCGGCGACATCCAGCCGAAAGCCGGGCCGCCGGGTGCGCCCAGTGTCGGATTGAAGCTGGCCGTGAAGCCATAGGGATGGTCGTCCTTGAGGTCGATCTCGTGAAAATAGCGCAGCGCCGGCAATACGATCTCCGGCGCGAAGGGCAGCGACGCCACCGTTGCCCACGGTGAAAAGGTGCCGTCATCCGGCCCGAACGGCACGCCGCGCGCGCGATAGCCGTGGAAGCGCCGCTCGATGCCGTCGATCACGCGTTTCTGCTTGCCCGGCCCGTCGCTGGCGGTAATGCCCCAGCAATTGGCGTGATAGCCTTTGAAGCCGCGCGGATTGTCGATCGCATATTGCCTTTGAACATAGGTCGCACGGCGGCTGTTTTCGAAATAATCGCTGTCATGATCGCGCATGAAAGCGTCCTGGATGCCGCGAAAATCGATCCACAGATGCGACATCTGATGGATGAACAGCGGCCCGGCATAGAGATATTCCTGGCCGTAAATCTTCTTCCAGCGATAGCCGGTCAGCCATTCGACATAGCATTCGGCCGATGGCGGGTGCGTCGGCGAGCCAAGCGCGAGCACGTAGAGAATCAGCGCCTCGTCATAGCCGATCCAGCGATAGGGCAGGAAGCCGCGTTCCGGCCGCCAGCCATGGGTGATGGCCGCGCCGCCATTTTGCGCCCATGCCCAATCGACGCGGCGGTAAAGCGCATCGGCGAGCGTTCGTATCTCGTGCTCATCCTCTGTGTCTTCCTCGAAAAAGGCCGCGGCAACCAATATGCCGGCCATCAGTAGCGCGGTATCCACGGTCGAAAGCTCGGATTTCCACACCCTGCGGCCGCTCTGCATATCGAGGAAGTGGTAGTAGAAACCCTTGTGCCCCGTTGCATCCTTTTCAGGCCCTTGCGGGCTGTTCCAGAAAAAGCGCAGCGTCGTCAGCGTCCTCAGACGCGCCTCTTGTCGCGAGATGAAGCCGCGCGTCACCGCGACGGGATAGGCGGTCAGCGCCATGCCGACCGCCGCGATGCTTGCCGGGCCGCCGGCGCGCGTGCGGTCTGCGATCAATCCGTTCGCCGGGTTGGCCTCGACCATGAAGTACCGGAAGGAAATTTCCTGGAGCGATGCCAGTTGGGCGTCGTCCGCTGCAAGCGGGCCGGTGGCGCTATCCAAGTTCAACTGCCCCTTTGACGAACCGATAAAGGAAAAGCCGGCTGGCCGGGTCAGGTTCCGCATGCGGGTTTGAAACGAGGCTCAAGGCTGCATCCAGCCGGGCAATTCCCGGCCGGATGGTCGTCATCATCGGCTTGTTCCGGCCTGCGCCAATCAGCTTTTGGCCTGCGCCGAAACCAGCACCGGCTTTTCACTGTATTTCGCCGGGAACAACCGCTTGAGGTTTTCCACCTTGGGCAGGTCGTTGTAGACGATATAGGGATAGGTCGGATTGAGCGTCAGGAAATCCTGATGATAGCCTTCGGCCGGATAGAATTTCTTGCCGGTTTCGAGCGTGGTGACGATCGGCTTGTCGAACGTCTTGGCCTTGTCGAGCTGGGCGATATAGCTCTGCGCGATCTTCTTCTGGCTGTCGTTTTGCGCGAAGATGGTCGAGCGATATTGCGTGCCTTGGTCCGGTCCCTGATAGTTCAACTGGGTCGGATTGTGCGCGACCGAGAAATACACCTGCAATAACTGGCCATAGGTGACCTTCGACGGCTCGTAGGTGATCTTCACGGATTCCGCATGCCCGGTGCTGCCCGAGCCTACGGTCTCGTAAACCGCCGTGTCGGCGCTGCCGCCGGTATAGCCGGAAACCGCGCTGTCGACACCCTTCACATGCTGGAACACGCCCTGCACGCCCCAGAAGCAGCCGCCGGCGAATACCGCCGTTTCGGTGCCGCCGGCGGCTTTTTCATCCATGCTCGGCGGCGGAATGACCACCGCGTCCTCGGCGGCCTTGGCCGGCATCTGCCACCACGCGAAGCCTGCGGTAGCGAGCGCCAGCGCGGCGAACGCGGTTCCAGATGAACCGGGCAGGCGTTTTCCTATCGAATTCCTTCGTTCAGTCATGGTTGGGGGCTCCATAGCATCCTTAGAGTTTCGATCTTACGCGATAGATAGGGTATTATCGTCT
>DASYCS010000406.1:0-5081 GCA_036500025.1 Mesorhizobium sp.
GCTGGCGAACGACGCTAACTCCGAGAGATGTAGAATTGCGCCAATTACCTCGATGATAGCCCCGTTTGCTCTAACTTCAGCTCGAACGTTGAGCCAGTTTCCATCCCAATAATCATCAGAGTTTGGGAATTGACGACCAATTACCCAAAGGCGAAAAATATCAAACTTAATATCTGGATCATCTACAGCCATTGTCGAGGCAGCACCTTCTCTAAGACAATTTACGAAACGCCGGAGCGATTGGCAGAGGCAAGGCCAGCACCGATTTTCCTGACGCCATTTCCGCCTGATGCGCGAAGAGGCCACGTCCGACAAAGTGAGGATCGCGCATTGCCTCTTCCAGAGGTGCAACAATCGTCGCGCAGCAATCGGCGGCGGCAAGAATGGGCCGCCATTCGCCCGACGTTTTTGCAGCGATTAGCTTTGCGACCTCATCGCGGGTCTCTGTTGGATTGCGTTTGTCATCGGCAAATGCAGCCGCCAATCCAATTGCCGTTACGAAACTATCCCAGAATTTCTGCTCGATGGCGCCGCAGGCAACGATACGGCCGTCTTTGGTCGGATAAAGCTGATAGCGTGGGGATGAGCCAACCAGCCACATCTCGCCAGACTTCGGGAATTTCGCTGCTGCGCCAAGCGCGAGCGCGTACCAGGCGAAGGTGAACATCGCGTCGGTCATGGCAATATCGAGATGCGAGCCCTGCCCGCTTTGATCGCGCGAGCGCAACGCCAGCAGAATATTGATCACCGCCGGAAAGCTGCCGCCGGCAATGTCAGCCACGAGCATCGGCGGCACGACGGGCCGATCGATAGGCCCGGGCTGCAAATCGAGCACGCCGGTGTTGCCGATGTAATTGATGTCGTGCCCGGCCTCATCGGCTCGCGGGCCGCTCTGGCCGCAACCCGAGATCGAGCAATAAATCAGCTTCGGATTGATCTTAGCGACGTCGTCATAGCCAAGGCTGAAGCGCGCCATGACGCCGGGACGGAACTGCTCGATCAGAATGTCGGCGCGCTTGATCAGCGGCATCAGTTTGTCGCGATCCGCTTCGTTCTTGAGGTCGATCGTCAGCACCTGCTTGCCGCGATTGAGCATCGCGAACGGCACGCTCTCGCCGTCAATGTGCGGCTCAAAATGCCGCATGTCCTCGCCGCCCGGCCGCTCGATCTTGATCACTTCGGCGCCCGCTTCCGCCAGCATCAGCGACGCCAGCGGTCCCGGCAGCAGCGTGGTGAAATCCAGAACCAGAAGGCCGGACAACGGTTGCATAAATGATCTAACGTCGCCCTAGGCAGGGATTGTCAAATCGAAGGCATTCTCAAGCGCGTTGTCGCGCGTGACTGGCAGCGCGACCTCCATCGCCTCCGGCTTCACATCCAGCCGCTGATAAAAAGCATTGCCCGCGACAATGACATCCCGGTCACGGCTGCCGGCTTGGCAAAGGTGCGCTGCCGCGTTTACGGCATCGCCAATGACAGTGATTTGCCTGAACTGAGGCGGCCCAAGCTCCGCCTTGTTGACCGGCCCGCTGGTAAGTCCAATTCGATTGAAAACATTCTGCATGCCCGGATATTGCAGATTGATCCATTTGGCCTTCAGTTCCCGGAACCTCTTCTGCATTTCAAGTGCGGCACCCAGCGCCGCCGAGTGATGTTGGTCAAGCGGGCGCCGAACATTGAAGGTCATAATGAACCCGTCTCCCTGCAATTGCTCAACGGTACCGCCGAAACGCATTCCAACATCACAAAGCGCTTCCATGTATTGATTGAGAAGATCAATAACGACGGAAACATCGAGCGTCTTGGCAAGCTTGGATGAGTTTGAAATGTCACTCACCAGAATCGTTGCGTCCGTCGGACGCTGACGCGGAGTAAATCCAAGTGCCTTCATATTTATCGGGTCGGCGATGAAGTCACCCACTTTCGGCGCCAACGCCTGAGCTGTCTCTTCAGCGACATCGATATCGTTTGGGTCAAATGAGAGTCCGCTACGCTTGTTTAAGAATTCGGCAACTCCGATGCATCGCCCTTTATGCAACAATGGAACGACCAACATATTTGCAGTCTTAAGACCTGATACCAAATCGGTCTGCTTGGAGAATGCGCCGGCCGTTGCTGGATCGTGCGTAATAACAGGTTTCGGCACATTCAGCACCTGACCCGCCACGCTCGATAGCGATATCCGCTCATGGCGCAGTTCCTGATTCTCCGGCACCAAACAGAGGAATACGAGATGATCGACCGGATCATTTGGCACCACCGAAGGGTTTGGCACCAAGATTGAATGCGCGCTCGCACCAAGCCGGTCGGCAAGCCGCTGCATTTCGGCATCGACAGAAGTCTTGAGCGCGGCAACGGCGCTACTTGCCTCGATTGCTAAGCGGTAACGCTCCTCAATCGTACGATTTTGATCCGACAGGCGGAGCATATCATCTCGCAACACTTTCAATTCGCTCTCGTGCTGTGCGGCTCGCAATTCCGCGGCCTGTTCGAGCGCCGCGACCTTGATTTTGAATTCCTGAATTTGATTGTTTGTATCGAGACGATCTTGGAGCTGGGTCACGTAACGTGTAAGCGCTACGACTGCGCCAAGCACGGCAAGCGCCGGCGCAACGATCTTAATCACATCCCCCCATTCCATCGACAAACTCGCTCTTGGATAAAGGCGATACTATCGCAGGCCGCCCGTCCCGAATAGAGGAGGAAAACGAATTACCTGAACAGTAGTGGAGGCAGTGTGTGCGTTTTCACCATCCACATCACGCTGGTCAGCGTCACCACCGATACCAGGGTGCCGACAAGTACGGCGCTCGATGCCTCCTCGACCCATGTATCGTATTGCCGCGCGAACACGAACACATTGAGCGCCGGCGGCAGCGCGGCCATCAACACAGCGGCGTAGACCCACAATTGATCGAATGGGCCCAACAACGACAGCAGCAGAAACATCAGCACCGGATGCGCAGCGAGCTTGATCGCGGTCGTGAGCGGCACTTCCCATGGAATCTTCTTCAAAGGCCGTAGTGCTACCGTAACGCCGAGCGTGAACAGCGCGCACGGCGCGGCGGCATTTTGCAGGAATGCCATCAGCCGTTCGAGCGCGACCGGCGGCTGGAAATGCAGCGCCGCTGACAGGATGCCAAGCGCCGTTGCGATCACCAGCGGGTTGGTGACGATGCGCGTGACGGCTTCCTTCACCACAGCACCGGCGTCGCGTTGTCCTGGTGTAGCGAGAGCCATCAGCACCGGGACCAGAGTGAACAGCAGCAGCGTGTCGAAACAGAAGATCAGCGCAACCGGTACGGCAGCTTCCGGGCCGAGCGTTGCCAGTGCCAGGCCCGGCCCCATGTAGCCAATATTGCCGTATCCGCCGGCGAGACCGGTGATCGTTGACTCTCCGATGTGGCGATGCCGGATCGCCATGCCGACGATGAATGCCAGCGCGAAAGCGCAGAAGGTCGACAACGTCGTCGCCAGCACGAAGTCGGCACGCGCCAATTGCTCCAGCGGCGTCTGCGCCAGGATGCGGTAGAACAAGGCGGGCAGCGACACATAGACGATGAAGAAGTTCATCCAGGCTAGCGCCGTATCGGGAATCTGCTTGAGCTTGCCGCAGGCGAAACCGATGAAAATCAGCCCGAAAAACGGCAGCGCCAGGTTGATGACGTCGATCATTTCAGGCTCCGGCGGCCGTCAAACGCGCCCGCTCTACGCGAAACTTGGCGCGGCCTTTGCTTTCCTCTAAACGGCAGAAAGCCCCTTTGGAAGGCCAATCCCTTTAGAAGGCAAATCCTTCAGGAAGACTGTCATGAAGCTTCCGCGTCAGTTTTTTCAGCCGCTCGCCATCGGCGCGCCGGCCCCCATGCGCGACCTGCCGGTGCGGCTGGAGCGCATGATCCATTTCGTGCCGCCGCACATGGAAAAGATGCGGGCCAAGGTGCCGGAGATCGCCAGGCAGGTCGACGTTGTGCTCGGCAATCTGGAAGACGCCATTCCGGTCGAGGCCAAGGAGGCGGCCCGCGCCGGCTTCATCGAAATGGGCAAGTCGACCGACCTCGGCCAGACCGGACTCTGGACCCGCATCAATGCGCTGAACTCGCCCTGGGCGCTCGACGATATTACCGAGATCGTCGGCGCCATCGGCGACAAAATCGACGTCATCATGCTGCCGAAGGTCGACGGTCCGTGGGACATCCACTACCTCGATCAGTTGCTGGCGCAGCTCGAAGCGCGCCACAAGGTCACAAAGCCCATCCTGATCCACGCCATTCTCGAGACGGCGCAAGGCGTGAACAACGTCGAAGCCATCGCGACCGCCTCGCCGCGCATGCACGGCATGTCGCTTGGACCTGCCGATCTCGCGGCCTCGCGTGCGATGAAGACCACGCGCGTCGGCGGCGGCCATCCGGAATACAAGGTCCTGGAAGACGCCAAAGGAGACGCGCCGCGTGCGGCCTATCAACAGGACCTTTGGCATTACACGACAGCCAAGATGGTCGACGCCTGCGCCGCGGCCGGCATCAAGCCGTTCTATGGGCCGTTCGGCGACTTCTCCGACGCGGCGGCCTGCGAAGTGCAGTTCCGCAATTCGTTCCTGCTCGGCTGCGTCGGCGCCTGGACGCTGCACCCCTCGCAGATCGCCATTGCCAAGAAGGTCTATGCGCCGGACCCGGCAGAGGTGGCCTTCGCCAAAAAGATCGTCGATTCCATGCCGGACGGCGCCGGCGCGGTCATGATCGACGGCAAGATGCAGGACGACGCGACCTGGAAGCAGGCCAAGGTGCTGCTCGACCTCGCCAAATTGGTTGCCGCCAAGGACCCGGAAATGGGTGCCAGCTATGGCCTATAAGGCGCGCGGCCTAGCCAAAAGCAGTCAGATCAACTATTTGGCGGGCATGGAAAAGATGCGTACCGCCAAATTCACGATAGGACAGGTCGTCAAACACCGCCTGTTTTCGTTCCGTGGCGTGATTTTCGATATCGACCCGGTCTTCGACAACACTGACGAGTGGTACGAGGCGATTCCCGCCGAAGTACGCCCGCGTAAGGATCAGCCGTTCTACCACCTGTTCGCCGAAAAC
>DASYCS010000407.1:0-1679 GCA_036500025.1 Mesorhizobium sp.
GCCATCATTGCGGAAGCCTTCGACCTCCGATTTCAGCCAGCCGATCATCGGCATGCGGAACAGCGGCCGATGCAGGCGCTTCGATTCGACGGCGGCCAGGAAATAGCGGGTCAGGCCGCCCACCGATTTCACCACCAGGAAATAATGCTTCATCAACCGCTCGACGCCCCGCGTGCCGGCGTGGTCGGTATAGCCGAGGCGCCGCGCCATTTCCGGCTGCAGGTCGAAGGTGAGGCGGTCTTCGGCGCGGCCGGTGAGATAGTGAAGATGGCAGCGCAGGGTCCAGAGAAAGTTCATCGCCTTTTCATAGGTGGCGACTTCCTGCGGGGTCAGGAGCTCCTTGTCGATGAGCTGCTCGAATCCAGTCACGCCGAACATGAAGCGGCCGGCCCAGAGCAGGGTCTGCAGGTCGCGCAGCCCGCCTTTGCCCTCCTTGATATTGGGCTCCAGCGTGTAGCGCGAATTGCCGGTGCGGGCATGGCGCGAATGCCGCTCGGCCAGCTTGTCCTTCAGGAACGCATCGCCCTTGCCCTTGACGATCTCGCGGTCGAAGCGGTTGTGGAACTGCTCGTAGATTTTCTGGTCGCCCCAGAGATATCGCGCCTCCAGGAGATTGGTGCGGATGGTGAGGTCGCCTTGGGCCTGGCGTATGCATTCATCCACCGAACGCGAGGCATGGCCTACCTTCAAACCGAGATCCCAGAGCCGGTAGAGAATGAACTCCACCACCTGCTCGCCATGGGGCGTCAGCTTATAGGGCAGCAGGAACAGGAGATCGATATCGGAAGCCGGAGCCAACTCGCCGCGCCCGTAGCCGCCGACCGCGGCCAGGCCAAGCCGTTCGGCGCTAGTCGGGTTGGGAAGTGGATAGGCGTGTTCGACGGCATAGTCGAAGAGGCAGCGGATGATCTGGTCGATCATGAAGCTGGTTTCGTGGGCCGCCGCCAGGCCGGACCCGCCGCCGCGGGGATTGGCGTCGAACCGGCGGCGGATTTCCGCGCGCCCCTCCGCCAGATGACCGCGCAGGATCGCCTGCAGATCCTCGGTCGCGCCGGCGGCGTTACCGCCGCTCCGCTCGGCAAGGGCGTCAAGCTCGCCGCGCAGGCGTCGGCGGTCTAGAACAGCGCGCTGGTTTTCAAGCTCGGCCATGCCGCCATGCTACGCGCCGCGCGCAACATGGTAAAGCGAGGGCGTTATCCGCCGGGCGCCTGAAGTTTCCCCAAAGCGTCATAGGCATGTTTGACGGCATGTTTGACGCTTTGATCGGAACAGGAAACACCCACGACAACCCGCCCCAGCCCCTGCAGATGGTATGAGACCACGCGCCGGAACCCGATACAGTTCATCTGATTGATACTCTCGGGACCGCCGGTGAACTCCCCGATTTCAAAACCTGCAACGGTATTGGCCGGCGACCAATCGGTGACCCGGGTGTTCGGGAAAAACCGCTCCACGTTTTCCTCGAGGCCGCTGCGCTTTATAAAAATCCGGCTGCCGAGCGGGCGATCGTCAACGGCGACCAGATAAGTATCGCTGGAAACCGCGAGAATCTGTTCCGTTTTGCGCGCGCCGGTGGCCTCTCCATTGACATCGATTGTCGCATCGCTGAAGTCCGTACATTTGGCTTCGTAGCCTGGCGCCGAAAATTTCATGTCGATCTGGCTGCAATCGACCTTAGT
>DASYCS010000408.1:0-4093 GCA_036500025.1 Mesorhizobium sp.
AACAGAGGCCAACACCGAGATAAAATCCCGACATGCGGCCCCTTGCCTCGGCGATCGCCGCCGGCTTTTCCGGTTTGGCTTGCAGCCGCAGAACCCGAAACGAGATGCCGGGCGCCAGAAACAGCAACAGGCCAAGCAGCACCGTCACCACCGCGCTCGACCAAGCCAGCCACTCGCCCTGGCTCATCGGCCACGGAAAAGAATATTCCATCAGCTGCCCCTCTCCTCAATCCGCAATTTTTGCATCTTTACCCATCCCGTTTTGTGACGCCAGCGCGGGCGGACGGAATTTGCGCACAGGCACGGCTGTAGTCACAAAAGCCCCCCTCACAAGAAGCTTTGCGGGTCGATATCGACCTGCACGCGCACCGAGCCGCGTACTTTCGGGCCGGCCGTCAGCAGGGTGCGTACGAAGCCTTGCATGTCGGCGCGTTTTTCGCCCTGGATCAACAGGCGGAAGCGGTGGCGTCCGCCCAGCAGCGCCAGCGGCGCTTCGGCGGGGCCTAGCACGAATATGTCGGTGGCTTCGGGCGCGGCGCGACGCAGGCCGCGCGCGTGGCCTTCTGCTTCGGCGCGCGACGCGGCGCTGACGATAATTCCGGCCAGACGGCCGAAGGGCGGCAGGATGGCGCGTTCGCGCTCGGCGATCTCACGCTCGTAGAACGTGTCAGAATCGCCGGAAACGATGGCCCGCATCACCGGATGTTCCGGCTGATAGGTCTGCAACAGGCCAAGGCTTTTCTTGCCGGTGCGGCCGGCGCGGCCGGTGACCTGCGACAGCAACTGGAAGGTGCGCTCGGCGGCGCGCGGATCGCCATTGGCAAGGCCGAGGTCGGCATCGACGACGCCGACCAGCGTCATGTTCGGGAAATTATGCCCCTTGGCGACAAGCTGGGTGCCGATGACGATGTCGGCCTCGCCCTTGGCGATGGCTTCGAGTTCCAGCCGCAGCCGGCGCACGCCGCCCATCATGTCGGAGGAAAGCACGATGGTGCGCGCGTCGGGAAAATGCTGGACGACTTCCTCGGCGATGCGCTCGACGCCGGGACCGCAGGCGACGAGATGATCGAACGTGCCGCATTCGGGGCAGGCTTCGGGCCGCTTTTCATTATGGCCGCAATGGTGGCAGACGAGCTGGCCGCGAAAGCGGTGCTCGACCAGCCATGCGGAGCAGACCGGGCAGCCGAAGCGGTGGCCGCAGACCCGGCACAGCGTCAGCGGCGCATAGCCGCGCCGGTTGAGGAACAGCAGCGATTGCTCCTGCCGCTCCAGCGTCTGCCGCATCGCGCCAAGCAGCAGCGGCGAAAGAAAACCGCCGCGCGCCGGGGGCGAGCGGCGCATGTCAATGGATTTCAGCTGCGGCATCGCGGCTTCGGCGAAGCGACCTGAAAGCACGACGCGCGCGTAGCGGCCCTGTCCGGCGTTGACGCGGCTTTCGACCGAGGGGGTGGCAGAGGCGAGAACGACGGGAAAGCCGCCAATATGGGCGCGCACCACCGCCATGTCGCGCGCATTGTAGAACACGCGGTCTTCCTGCTTGTAGGCGGGGTCGTGCTCCTCGTCGACGACGATGAGGCCGAGATCCTTGAAGGGCAGAAACAGCGCCGAGCGCGCGCCGGCGACGACCTTCAGCGTGCCTTCCGCCGTCTGCCGCCAGACCTTTTCGCGCATGCGGGGCGGCAGGTCGGAATGCCATTCGCCGGGCTTGGCCCCGAAGCGATCCTGGAAGCGTTCGAGGAACGCGTGGGTCAGCGCGATTTCCGGCAGCAGGATCAGCACCTGCTTGCCCTGATCGAGGGCCGCGGCCACCGCCTCGAAATAGACCTCCGTCTTGCCGGAGCCGGTGACGCCGTCGAGCAGGGTGACGTTGAACGCAGCCGCTTCCACGCCGGCGCGCAGCATGTAGGCGGCACCCTGCTGGTCGGGCATCAGCTCGGGCACGGCATAGGTCGGGTCGGGCGCGGCCACGACGGGGCGAGGCGGGATCATCATCGTTTCGAACACGCCCTGCGCCTTCAGCCCGTCGACCACCGTGGATGAGACGCCGGCGGCGTGCGCCAGGCCGGTGCGCGTCCAGGCAAGGCCGCCCTCGGCGGTATCCAGCACGCGCGCCCGCGCCGTGGTCATCCGGTCGGGTTCGGCCTGCGTGCGTTGCAAGCCCTCGGTCCATGGCTCAGGGGCGAAGGCCTCCGGCGCGCGCAGCAGCATGCGCGCCACCATGCCCGGCGGCGACAGCGTGTACTGCGCCACCCAGTCGACGAAGCGGCGCATTGGTTCCGGGATCGGCGGGCAGTCGAACACCTGCTCGATGGCGCGCAGTTTCCTTGCGTCGATGTTTTCCACCGTGCCGTCCCAGACGATGCCGGCAACCTGGCGCGGCCCGAGCGGCACGCGCACGATCGAACCCGGCTCGACGCGCATGCCTGCGGGAACCGCATAGGTGTAGGGCCGTTCGGCTGGCATGGGAACCAACACCGGCACTGCTGCATGAAAGGACGAATCGTTGCTCATCGCGCGTGACCTTGCCCGTAGTTTGGTTTAGAGCAAAGGCCAACGCCGAGCGTGCCCTCCCGACACCCGGAAAACACCAAGGAGATCGCCATGAAATTTTTTGTCGACACCGCCGATATCAAGGATATCCGCGAACTGAACGATCTGGGTCTGGTCGATGGGGTTACCACCAACCCGTCGCTGATCCTGAAATCGGGCGGCAAGATCGATGAGGTTACCCGGCAGATTTGCGAGATCGTCGACGGTCCGGTTTCGGCGGAAGTGACCGCCACCGAATATTCGGAAATGATGAAGGAAGCCAAGGTCCTGGCCAAGATCGCCGACAATATCGCGATCAAGGTGCCGCTGACCTTCGACGGGCTGAAGGCCTGCAAGGCGATCCGTTCGGAAGGCCGGATGGTCAATGTCACGCTGTGCTTCTCCGCCACCCAGGCGCTGCTGGCCGCCAAGGCGGGCGCCACCTTCATCTCGCCCTTCGTCGGCCGTCTCGACGATACCGGCATCGACGGCATGGAACTGATCGCCGAGATCCGCCAGATCTACGACAATTACGATTTCGACACCGAAATCCTGGTTGCTTCCGTGCGCACCACCAACCACGTCAAGCAGGCGGCGCTGATCGGCGCGGACGTGGCGACGGTGCCGCCGGCGACGCTGAAGGCGCTGGTCAAGCACCCGCTGACCGACAAGGGGCTGGAGCAGTTCCTGGCCGATTGGGCCAAGACCGGCCAGAAGATCGGCTGAGCGGCTCCCGGAGACTGTCGATAACGTTGCCCGCCCGCGCCGGATGACCGGCCGGGCGGCGTTTGCGAAGAGGTGCTCGGCGCTTGGCCGGTCGTATCGCCTGGCCCGGACCTAGCGTTTGGCCAGGTCCTGGGCGACGGCTATGTGCAGGAGGTCGGATAATTCGCGCGCGGCGCGGTCTTCGGCATCGCGCTGCGCCCGGTAGGAGGCGAATTCCTGTAGTGGCCTGTCGAAGGACGACGTGATCGAGCGGCGGCCTGAACTTACCGTCTTGCCCGTCTTGGCATCGGTCAGCGTATAGGCGGCTTTAAGGGTAACCGTACCGGCTGTCGGCGTGTCCTCGTTGGTCGTCACCTGGATAAGGGCGGCCGACTGGACAAGCTCGGTGACGCCGAGATTTAGCGAATAGGCGGGCGATGCCGGTTCGCCGGCGCCGCCGGTGAAGGCGAATATCAGATTGTTGCGCACCTGCTGGGCGTAACGGGTCGTCACCGGCTTGACGGCAATCGAAGCCAGTTCGGCAGCCGCGCCGACCTGCGAACCCGCCGACAGCGGCGCGTTCGAATAGAGCGGCCGCACCGTGCAGGCCGACACCAGGCCGCCCGCCGCGATCAGGCCGCCAAGCGCCAAGGCGCGCACAGCCAGCGTCACGTTCATCTTCCTGCGTTCAGGCAACGACATTGACGATCCTCTGGGGGACGATGATAACCTTGCGCGGCGCTTTTCCTTCGAGCGCCTTCTGCACGAAGTCCAAAGCCAGGACGGTTTTTTCGATTTCACCTTGGTCTGCGTCGCGGGCAATTGTCAAATCTCCGCGCTTCTTGCCGTTCACCTGCAC
>DASYCS010000409.1:0-3685 GCA_036500025.1 Mesorhizobium sp.
GAGACCTGATTGAGGTGCTCCGGGTTTATGGCGGGAAATGGGCAAATTCGGGCAGGCCAGGGTTCGCGCAGCGGGATGACACGCGTGTGTTGCCAAAACGACACAGCCGATTGAAGCGAGATTGGCAGAGCAGGCCTTTTCCGACATTCAAATGACCGGAAAAAAGGCCGAGAGACCCGGCCTTTTTCTCAGCGACCAGCCTTTTTTCAGCGATTTGAATCGCTTACCACTTGATGTTGTAGCCCAGATTCAAGGCCACCGCATAACCGGCCTTCACCGCCTGGTTCTGGTCGGCGCCGGTGATCGGGTCGAAGTTCTTCGTTTCCGTCGCGGAGTCGATGTAGGTGAAGCCGACGCCGCCGCGCAATTCCCCGCCCAGCTTGTCCTTGAGCGCAACGCCGCTCGCCAGCGTATAGGAATCGGACTGGAGATCCCAGCCGGTGGCGACGCCCTGGTCCCAGGTCAGGCTGACAAGGCCGGAAACCGCGTCGTTGAACTTGTGGCCGACACCGCCGGTAACCGTCCAGCCGTCTTTCCAGTGATATTGATCGGAGGAAAGCAGGAACCCGCCTTTGACCGAGCGAACGTCAAGCGTCGACAGCGTGCTCCAGTCGGTCCATTTGACCGCGCCGAAAGCCAGCCAGCCGGGCGCGATGCCGGTCTGGAACTTGATATCGACGCTTTGCGGCAGGTTGCCGACGCCTGTGGCGGCAACGGGAACGGCCGCGGTCGCAGGCAAGGCGAGGAACGGATTGGCGCCATTGGGAACGCCCTGCCGCGCCAACGCGCCGGCCAGAACGCCGGCAGGCGCGGTGGCGGTGCCTTGCGCGCCGTAATCGGTGCCCGAACGGTACATGACCTGACCGCGCAGGGCGAGTTCGGGGATTTCGTAGGCCGCGCCGATGCGGTAGCCGAACTTGCGGCCATCAAGACTAAGCTGGGCATTGCCGAAGGGGCCGTAGGAATTCTCACGGTAATAGTCGAGCGTCTCGATATAGCCGCCGCCGAGCAGCCAGAACTTGCCCTGGCCGGCGTCGAAACTGACGCCGCAGGTGCCCGCCGCTTCGTAGGTGGTGAATTCTTCCATCGTCTTGCCGCTATATGTCGGAAAATCGTAGCGGGCGGAGCCACCATTATTTTGCACATAGGTGCCGACGCAGCGAAGATTGTCGGTAAGGTTGAACTTGGCCGCCGCCGACGGGACCATGTAATCTTCGGTGTAGCTGGTGCCGACGAGGGCCGGATTAGGGTTCTTCGAGAACTCCCGGTGCGGGCTGACATAGGTGACGCTGGAGCGCATGTTGAAGTTGCCGTCCTCATAGATGAGGTCGGTATCTGCGCTGCCACGCGAAAAACCACCCGCATAGGCCGCACCGCCCATCGCCAACGATAGAAATGCCGTACCAAGCAGCGCCTTCACACGCGAATTGCCCATAGATCGTTCTCCCCGAAAATCAATGGTGCAAGCTAGAACCAAATACGGTTACCGGATCAACAACGATTTACCGGGCGCAGCCCCGGCCGACCGCCGGACACCGTTGTGGCGGCAGTTTTACCTCCAAATAGGGACTGGAAAATCGCGAAAAGCCGCATTTACCGGCCAAGCTCGAGCGATATTTTGCGGAAAATCGGGAAAAATGGCACGAAAAACAGCCAAATTGGCCGGTAAAAGCCGGTTTTGTTACATTAGGGCAACAATGCGGCGGAAACTTCCGTTAACGTCAGAATTCGGTATTTTGAACGGCGTTTCGAGCCGGAAATACCCGAAATCCGGGAGCGGCCGCCCGCTCCCGAATCTCATGGCGGCCATCGTTCAGCCGGCGTCGCGCACCTTGCCCAGCGCCACGGAAAGCTTTTCCTGGGTCTCGCGGTATTCCGCCAGCTTCTCCCGCTCGGCCGCGACCACGTCATCGGGCGCATTGGCGACGAACTTGTCGTTGGACAGCTTCTTGTGCAGGCGGGCAATCTCGTCGGTGGCCTTGGCGAGTTCCTTTTGCAAACGGGCGGCTTCAGCCGCCAGATCGATCAGGCTGCCGAGCGGCAGGCTGACGGTCGCCTCGTTCAAAACGATCTGCGCGGAGCCCTTGGGCGCGGCGTCGGCCAGCGAAATCTCACCGATGCGCGCCAGGCGCTTGATTGCCGGATCGTGGCGCGCCAGCCGTTCGCGCGTCGTATCGTTGGCGCCAACCACGACCAGCGGCGCGATGGCAGCCGGCGGCACGTTCATCTCCGAGCGCACCGAGCGGATGCCCGTCACCAGGTCGATCAGCCAGTTGATATCGCTTGCCGCTTCCTCGTCCTCGAAATCGGGAGCCGGCCACGCGGCATGGGCCAGCAACGATTGCCGCTGCTGCCCCTCGCCCGCCGTCTGCGCCCACAATTCCTCCGTCATGAACGGCATCATCGGGTGCAAAAGCTTGTAGATCTCGTCCAGCACGAAGGCGACGCAGGCGCGGCTTTCGACCTTGGCCTCCTCGTCGTCGCCCATGAAGACCGGCTTCAACAGCTCCAGATACCAATCGCAAACCATGTTCCAGACGAAGCGGTAGGCGGCACCTGCCGCCTCATTGAAGCGATAGGAGGTGATGCCTTCGGTGATCGCGCGCGTCGCGCGGGTCAGTTCGGTCAAAATCCAACGGTTGACCGCCAGTTTGGCGTCACCCAGCCACAAATCGTCGTTGCGCGCCACCCCGTTCATCTCGGCAAAGCGCGTGGCGTTCCACAGCTTGGTGCCGAAATTCCGGTAGCCGGCGATACGGGCCGGATCGAGCTTCACGTCGCGGCCCTGCGCGGCCATGCTGGTCAGCGTGAAGCGCAGCGCGTCCGCGCCATACTCGTCGATCAGTTCCAGCGGATCGATGACGTTGCCTTTCGACTTCGACATCTTGGCGCCGTTCTTGTCGCGCACCAGCGCGTGGACGTAGACCGTGTGGAACGGCTCTTCGTCCATGAAATGCAAGCCCATCATCATCATGCGGGCAACCCAGAAGAAGATGATGTCGAAGCCGGTCACCAGCACGTCGGTCTGGTAATAGGTTTTCAGTTCCGGCGTCTTGTCGGGCCAGCCCAATGTCGAGAACGGCCATAGGGCGGAGGAAAACCACGTATCGAGCACATCTTCGTCGCGGGTGAGGATTTCACCCGGCTGGAAGTTTTCCAGCCTTTCCTCGACCCATGCCTTCCACGGCCCCTCATGGGCGAGATAATGCTGGATCGCCGCATCAAGGGCGGCCTCTTCGGTCTTTTCGACGAAGACCGCGCCGTCCGGCCCGTACCATGCCGGTATCTGATGGCCCCACCAGAGCTGGCGCGAAATGCACCAAGGCTGGATGTTTTCCATCCAGTCGAAATAAGTCTTTTCCCAGTTTTTCGGCACGAAGCTGGTGCGCCCCTCGCGCACCGAGGCAATCGCCGGTTTCGCCAGTTCGGCGGCGTTGACATACCACTGGTCGGTCAAGAACGGCTCGATCGGCACGCCGCCACGGTCGCCATGCGGCACCTGGTGGCGGTGGGGTTCGATCTTGTCGAGGAAGCCGCCTTCCTCCATCAGCTCGACGATGCGCTTACGGGCCGCGAAACGGTCAAGGCCATGCAATTCGTTCCAGACGGCCTGCCGCTCGGGCGTTGAGTCAAGGCCGGCGAGGAAGTCCTCATTATCGTTGATGTTTATCGCCGCCTCGACGGT
>DASYCS010000410.1:0-4401 GCA_036500025.1 Mesorhizobium sp.
GAATCGGTCGAGGACCCGGACGACTACTATGAGTTCCTCGAACAACCGCCCGTGGAAAAGGTGCAGCGCCTCTATTCGGTCGATGAGGTGAAGCGCTCGGCCCGCGTGCGCGACATCGCCCGCCGCATCGATTTGGATACGCTGACCTTCGAGTTCGGCTCGGCCTCGATCTCCGACAGCGAGGTGCAGAAGCTGGAAGGCGTGGCCACCGCGATGGAGAAGCTGCTGGACAAGAACCCCGCCGAAACCTTCCTCATCGAGGGTCACACCGATGCGGTCGGCACCGACAACGCCAACCTGGCGCTATCGGACCGGCGCGCCGAGGCGGTGGCCGAAGCGCTGACCAACGCCTTCGGCATTCCGCCGGAAAACCTGTCGACGCAAGGCTATGGCGAACGCTACCTCAAGGTGAACACCACCGCGCCCGAGCGGAAGAACCGGCGCGTCGCCATCCGCCGTATCACTTCGCTGGTGGCTCCGGTCGCCAGCGCCGAGTAACTTTCGGCCGGTCCTGCTGTTTGATACCGGTCATTGAACAGCGGGGCTGCCGCCCCCAGATTAAGGCATGGGCGTTCCCTGCCCTGTCCCGTCTCCAGCGGGACGAAAGGCCCCGCCGGTGCCCCTCGCCGGCGGGGTTTTTTTGAGACGGGAGCATCCCGGTCCTTGCAATGAAAACACGCCTGCCCGCAAAATCGGCGGCCACGGGAGCTTAGAAATGAAACGCCTGGAACTCGCCGTCGAAACGATCATCCTCGCCACGCGATGGCTGCTGGTCGTCTTCTATCTGGGCCTTGGCCTTGCGCTGGCGGTCTATGCCGTATCGTTCGGCAAGAAACTGGTCGATTTCGTTGGCAACGTCTCCCTGCTCGACGAAACCGACACCATTTTGAAAATGCTCGGCCTCATCGACGCCGCCCTGGTCGCCTCGCTGGTGGTGATGGTCATCATTTCCGGCTACGAAAACTTCGTCAGCCGCTTCGACGACGACAATGGCGGTGTGCACTGGCTGGGCACCATCGATGTCGGCTCGCTGAAGGTGAAGGTCGCCTCCACCATCGTCGCCATTTCCTCGATCCACCTGCTTCAGATATTCCTGAACAGCTCGTCCTATACCACCACGCAGTTGATGTGGCTGACGATCATGCATCTGGCCTTCGTCGTGTCGGCGCTGATGCTGGCCTATATCGACCGCGTCATGGCCTCCGGAAAATCCGCCAAGAAAGGCGCGGCCGACGAGGCGCCCGGCATCTAGAGCGGTTCTGGTTTTACCGGATCGGCAAAACCAGAACCGCTCTATCTTTTTGTTTTGGCCGCATTTCCGGACGCAAAACCGTTTCACACTTTTGCTGTAAATGCTCTAGGCCAAGGGCTAGAACATACCTTTGACTTCGGTGTCGGTGCGCGCGAACACCGCGTCCGGCACGAAGAAATCGCCAACCAGCGGCCCTTTCGCGCCGGGCGCGTATTTCGAGAAATCGCTGACGCCCTCGGCGCGCAGCACCTCCTCGTCGATGTAGAAATTGCCGGTCGCCTCGCGCGACGGCCTGGTCAGGATCGCGTGGGCGGCATCGGCCATGATCTCCGGCGACCGGCTCATCGCCGCAACCGATGCCCCGCCCAGCAGGTTGCGCACCGCCGCCGTATCGATGGCCGTGATCGGCCATAGCGAATTGACGGCGATGCCGTCCGAAGCGAACTCGGCGCTCATGCCGAGTGTACACATCGACATGCCGAACTTGGCCATCGTATAGGCGACGTGGTTCTTGAACCATTTCGCTTCCATGTCGAGCGGCGGCGCCAGATTCAAGATATGAGGATTTTGCGCCAACTTCAGGTGCGGAATGCACATTTTGGAAACGAGGAACGTGCCGCGCGTATTGATCTGGTGCATCAGATCATAGCGCTTCATGTCGGTTTCCAGCGTGCCGGTAAGCTGGATGGCGCTGGCATTGTTGATGCAGATATCGATGCCGCCGAATTTCTCGACGGTCTTGGCGACCGCTTCCGCCACCTGTGCCTCGTCGCGGATATCGCAGACTACCGGCAGCGCCTTGCCGCCGGCCTCTTCGATCTCCGCCGCCGCCGAATAGATCGTGCCAGGCAGCTTCGGGTTCGGCTCGGCCGTCTTGGCGGCGATGGTGACATTGGCGCCGTCGCGCGCGGCGCGTAGCGCTATCGCCAGCCCGATGCCGCGCGAACCGCCAGAGATGAACAGCGTCTTTCCCTTGAGCGACATGGCGCAACCCTTCATTGGAAAGAAGCCAGTGTGGCCTTCGGCAACCACGGCAGGCAAGCTTTTTTCGGTTGCAACAGACTTACGTTAGGGATGGTGCCGCGCGGCCTTGCCTGGCATGCCCGCCGCGACGGCCCTCGGTCAAAATCCTGCTTTCAATCGAAAATCCGTTCGCCCTGTTCATTGACGATCTGGATGCCCTTGCGGATCGACGTGTCGATCGCATCGTCCAGTCCGGGGAAACGGTCGGCGCGGATGAAGCGGTGCTCTCTGACTTCACCGTCGATTTCCTTCGAGACGATGCCGGAGGTCTGGTATTGCCCGTCCGCCTTGAACGGCGTCGCGCCGATGGTGAAACCCTTGTGCTCGACCTGCTTGACCGGCGCACCCGGCTCCGGCGAGGCCGCCTCGCCCGACGATCCGCCACCAAACAGACGCTTCAGGAATGACATGGCCAGCCTCCAACGAAAACATCCTGCCCGCGACGTTGCGGGCAGGATGTTTTCACTAAACGCCATTGGACAGCCGGGCAAGGGTTACCCCAGCCAAAGCATTCAGGGACGGGTTAGCGCCTCGATGGCCTCGGCGGCATTTGCCAGGATGGCGATCGCCTCGGCCTGCTTTTCGGCCGGCGCATCGGCGATCTCGCCAAGCGCTGCGCGAAGCCGCTGGCGAACGGCGCGGAATTCGTCGCGTTTGCCCGCCGCTTGTCCGCGGTTGCCATGCTCCTCGCCATCGTCGTTCCAGCCGAACCATTCGCGCGCCTTGGCCATCTTGCGCCCGAAGCGCTCGATCTGCTCCAGCACTCGCTCGACCAGTTCGCGGTTTTCCGCCAGATGTTTCTGGCCATCTTCCGTGATGGAAAACACCTTCTTGGCCCCTTCCGGCGCCGATGCGGCATAGCCCGCCTCTTCCAAGAAGGTCAGCGTCGGATAGACCACGCCGGGGCTGGGGCTGTAGAAACCGCTGGATTTCTCCTCCAGCGCCTTGATGATATCGTAGCCGTGGCGCGGCGTCTGCGCCAGCAGGGCCAGCGCAATCAGCTTCAAATCGCCATCGGCCAGCATCTTGCCGGCGCGAAACATATCGCCCGGCCCGCCACGACCGCCACGCCCCATGCCACCGCCAAACCCGCCGAATCCACCGCCGCCGCGCCCGCCGAAGCGGCCGGCCATGTGAAGGAAAGCGCGTTCGCCGCGCCCACCGCAATTATTATGTCCGTGCATTGATATCTCCTTGAGCAATGTCTTACGATATATCTTAAGTAGGCTCACGCATTCGCAGAGTCAAGATATATCTTAAGATGCATCTGGTTGAGGCGTTAAAGCGGCGTCGCGTCATACTGAAATAAAAAAAGGCCCGGAGATCGCTCTCCGGGCCTTTTAAAAATTCGGGTCTGGTGTTTGGCTTAGCTGTCGAGGAACGACCGCAGCTTGCGGCTCCGGCTCGGATGCTTGAGCTTGCGCAGCGCCTTTGCCTCGATCTGGCGGATACGTTCGCGCGTCACCGAGAACTGCTGGCCGACTTCTTCCAGCGTGTGGTCGGTGTTCATGCCGATGCCGAAACGCATGCGCAGCACGCGCTCCTCGCGCGGCGTCAGCGAAGCCAAAACCCGCGTCGTCGTCTCGCGCAGATTGGCCTGGATCGCGGCGTCGATTGGCAGGATCGCCATCTTGTCTTCGATGAAATCGCCAAGATGCGAATCCTCCTCGTCGCCGACCGGCGTTTCGAGCGAAATCGGCTCCTTGGCGATCTTCAGCACCTTGCGAACCTTCTCGAGCGGCATGGCGAGCTTCTCGGCCAGCTCTTCCGGCGTCGGCTCACGGCCAATCTCGTGCAGCATCTGGCGCGAGGTGCGCACGATCTTGTTGATCGTCTCGATCATATGCACCGGAATTCGGATGGTGCGGGCCTGGTCGGCAATCGAACGGGTGATCGCCTGCCTGATCCACCATGTGGCATAGGTGGAGAACTTGTAGCCGCGACGATACTCGAACTTGTCGACCGCCTTCATCAGGCCGATGTTGCCTTCCTGAATCAGGTCGAGAAATTGCAGTCCGCGGTTGGTGTACTTCTTGGCGATTGAAATCACCAGGCGCAGGTTGGCCTCGACCATTTCCTTCTTGGCGCGGCGAGCCTTGGCTTCGGCAATCGACACCTCGCGGTTG
>DASYCS010000411.1:0-4844 GCA_036500025.1 Mesorhizobium sp.
GCCATCAGCTGCTTGTCCTTCAGCGATTCCGGCACATCGCCATTGACGATGCGCAACGCCAGGCCTTCGGCGATGGCCGTCTTGCCGACGCCCGGCTCGCCGATCAGCACCGGATTGTTCTTGGTGCGCCGCGACAGCACCTGGATGGTGCGGCGTATCTCGTCGTCGCGGCCGATGACCGGATCGAGCTTGCCCGCGCGCGCATCCGCCGTCAGGTCTCGCGCATATTTCTTCAGCGCATCGTAGCCCTGTTCGGCCGAGGCCGAATCGGCGGTGCGGCCCTTGCGCAAATCATTGATGACCTGGTTCAGCGCCTGCGCGGTAACGCCGGCCTTGGCCAGTATGTCAGCCGTCTTGGCCGACTTTTCCATGGCGAGCGCCTGCAAAAGCCGCTCCACGGTGACAAACGAATCGCCCGCCTTCTTGGCCAGATCCTCGGCGGTCGAAAACACTTTGGCCAGCGGCTGCGCCAGATAGAGCTGGCCGTTGCCGCCCTCCACTTTCGGCATGGCTTCCAGCGCCGTTTCGACGCCAAGCCTGACGTCGCGCGCATTGCCGCCCCCACGCTCTATCAGCGATGCGGCCAGGCCCTCATCATCGTCGACGAGCACCTTCAATATATGTTCGGGGGTGAATTGCTGATGGTTGCGCGACAACGCCATCGTCTGCGCGGACTGGATGAAGCCGCGCACGCGCTCCGAATATTTCTCAAGATCCATGGATAGTCTCCCTTCCATCACCGGCCCGCTTTGCGGCACCGGATCCGACTGCGGTGAGGAACCCGCCAGCTTGGCCGGGTCCAGTTGCGATAGATATGGTGCACGGCTTGCCGTCCCTCAAGATGCCGGGAACGGCGCATCGCAAAAAAGGGCGGCTTAAAACAAAAGCAGCGGAGGATGTCCCCCGCCGCTTGCATTGCTCAAGATGTCAGGCCGATCGACGGTCAGCTTTCGCCGGTCGCCGGCTCCACGGCCTTCGCGTCACCCGGCGCTTCCACCGAACCCTCGCCACCAGCTTCGTCTGCGCTGACGCGCGGACGGCGTGGCCGTCGCGGACGGCGCGGGGCTGCCGCCTCGTTAGCCGCTTCGTTCAGTTCGGCGCGCGCGGCAAGATCGGCCGGCGAAAGATGTTCGGTCTGCGCTACAGGCGCCGCGATGATTTCGGGCGCCGCAGCGTCGATCTCGGAAGCCTCGGACGATACGGGCGCCTCGTTGCGCCGGCTTTGCTCGCTGCGCTGGCTGTTCTGCTCACCGCGCGACGGATTATCGCCGCGCTGGCCGTTCTGGCCGTAGCCATTGGGGCGGCGCTCGCGACGGCCGCTTCCTTCGCGGCCACCCGTCTCACGGCCACCTTCTGCATTGAGGGCGATTTCGGCTGGTGTGCCTTCTATGACCGGCTGCGGCCCCGAACCATTATTGGCTTGCGAACCGCCGGTATCGGCAAGATTGCCATTGCCGCCATTGTCGAAATCGTCGCGATCCTCTTCGCCGTCTTCGTCAAAGTCGTCGCGATTGTTCTGGGTGTTCTGGATAGGCATCTGCGCCTGCGCCGCCGCGATGATGCGGTTATAGTGCTCGGCGTGCTGGAGATAGTTCTCCGCCATGACGCGGTCGCCGGAACTGTGCGCATCGCGCGCCAGTGTCCCGTATTTCTCCGCGATCTGCTGGGCCGAACCGCGAATCTTTACGTCCGGGCCATTGCTCTCGTAATTGCGGGTAAGGGGATTGGGCCCCTTGCGGTTGTTATTGTTGTTATTATTGTTGCCGCCGCCGCCATTGTTGTTGCGACCGCGCATGCGCCTGTTCTGCTGTTGTGGCCTCATTAGACTCTCTTCATCATGGAATTTGAAAACTCTTTGCCAACGGCGGCGCTCATGCGTCCTGCCGTTTCGGTGTCTCACCGGTGCTCGCCCGCATCGATTGCGTCGGCGTCACGTGCCATCCTGCTCGGTTACATATCACTTGCCGGACGATTCCCGCTCGAAGCTCGGCGTCGATTGCGCAAAAGGGCAGATGTTTCCAAGGAAACCGAATCGCTGGAGCACTGCCTGCTTCGTCTCGTCCGGTTACAAAAACCCTAGCCGCATTCAAAAGCCTTGCCAAGCGTTTTTTCAAAACCGGCTCAGGCTATCTTTGCGCCCCGGACGCGGCATTAAACGCCAGAACACGGTCGTTTCCGCCAAGGTCGCGGCGCGCTTCAACCAGGGCCAATCCTGCCTCGATGAATATGCCGGTGACATCCGCCCGCTGCGTCGCGCCTATCTCGACCGCGATATACCCGTCCGGCGCGAGGAATGCCTTCGCCCCTTCGGCTATGAGACGGTAAGCCAGAAGTCCGTCTTCTCCGCCATCAAGCGCGCGAAGGGGGTCGTATTCCCGCACTTCGGCCTGCAAAGTCGCTATGTCGTTGGTGCCGATATAAGGCGGATTGGAGACAATTACATCATATTGGCCCGAAACCCGCGAAAACCAGTCCGATTTGAGCAGCGTGAACCGCCCGGACAGGCCAAGCTCGCCGGCATTGCGCGCCGCGGTCGCCAGCGCATCTTCGGAAACATCGACGCCGGTCGCAACCGCGCCGGCGACCTCGCTTAGAAGCGCCAGCGCTATCGCGCCGGTTCCGGTTCCAAGGTCGAGGATGCGGCATCCACCCTTGCGCGCCGTCACCGATTTCACGCGCGCCAGCGCCGCTTCAACCAGCGTTTCCGTATCGGGGCGGGGTTCAAGCGTGCCGGGCGACAGCGAAAGGCGCAGCCCGTAGAATTCGCGAAACCCGAGGATGCGATGCACCGGCTCGCCCGCTAGCCTGCGCGCCAGCGCATCGACGATCGTGGCTACCGCCGACGCATCGACCGGCCGTTCAGGCTCGGAAATGGCCTGCGTCCGTGTCGTACCGGAAAAATGCTCCACCAAAAGGCGCGCATCGAGCGACGGCGTTTCGACGCCGGCCTGCGCCAGCCGAAGCTTTGCCTCGCGGTGCAGTTGGCCAAGCGTTGTCGGCAGGTTGGCCGCGCTGGGCGAATTCATCGAACCGCCAAGCCTCAGTTTTCCGAAATATCGGCAAGCAGCTTCGACTGGTGGTCGGCAATCAGCGCCAAGACGATTTCGTCCAGTTCGCCCATCATCACCCGGTCCAGCTTGTACAGCGTCAGGTTGATGCGGTGGTCGGTGACGCGGCCTTGCGGAAAATTATAGGTGCGGATGCGCTCCGAACGGTCACCCGACCCGACCTGCGACTTGCGCGACGAAGAACGCTCCTCGTCGGCGCGGCTGCGTTCAAGGTCATAGAGCCTTGCCCGCAGGATTTGCATGGCGCGCGCGCGGTTCTGGTGCTGCGATTTTTCCGCCTGCACCACCATAATGCCGGTCGGCAGATGGGTGATGCGCACCGCCGAATCGGTGGTGTTGACGTGCTGGCCGCCGGAACCGGAAGCCCGCATCGTATCGATGCGGATATCATCGGCCTTGATGTCGATATCGACTTCCTCGGCTTCCGGCAGCACCGCCACCGTCGCCGCCGAAGTATGGATGCGCCCCTGCGCCTCGGTGGTCGGAACCCGCTGCACCCGGTGCACGCCGGACTCGAACTTCAGATGCGCGAACACGCCCTTGCCCGAAACGGTGGCGATGATTTCCTTGTAGCCGCCGGCATCGCCGTCGCTGGCCGATGCCGTCTCGAAACGCCAGCCGCGCTCGGCTGCATAGCGCTCATACATGCGAAACAGATCGCCCGCGAACAGCGCCGCCTCGTCGCCGCCGGTTCCGGCCCGAATTTCGAGGATGGCGTTTTTCTCGTCTGCGGCGTCCTTGGGCAAAAGCAGGATTTGTATGTCCTGCTGCAATGTCTCGATGCGTTCCTTGACGCCCGGCAAATCCGCCTCGGCCAGGCCCCGCATTTCGGCATCGGTGTTCTTGTCGGCCAGCATCGCCTCAAGGTCGCGCTGCTCGCCTTCGGCGGCGCGCAGCGTCCTAATCTTGCCGGCCAGATCCTGGATGTCGGCATATTCCGACGCCATCTTCACATAGGCGTCCGGCGCCGGCCCGGCCGCCATCTGTGCTTCGAGCATGTCGAAGCGCTTGACGACTTGGTCCATGCGGTCGTTGGGAAGATTGGTCATAGAGGGATTGAACGATCGTCGGCAAAGGCCTGCAACAAGGCCCGCATCGGCATGCCGGTGGCCGGCGCGGAAAGATTGTCGTCGAAAAACCGCTTGAGTTCTTCCAGCGGCAATTCGGTCAGCATCGCCTTGACCGGGCCGATCGAGGCCGCCGACATCGAGATCGAGCGGTAGCCAAGCCCGATCAGCGCCATCGCCGAAATCGGCTTGCCCGCCAGTTCACCACACAGGGTCACCGGGGTCAGGTTGCGATTGCCGGCGTCGACGATCCTCTTCAGCACACGCAGGAACGGCACCGACAGCGGGTCGAAACGGTCCGCCAGTTGCGTATTGCCGCGATCCGTCGCCATGACGAATTGGAACAGATCGTTGGAACCGACGGAAACGAAGTCCACCGCCTTCATCAACTCATCGAGCTGGAACAGCAGCGACGGCACTTCCAGCATCGCGCCAAGCTTGAGGCTGGTCGGCAGATGGTGGGCGAAACGCGACAGGTGGCGCACCTCGCGGTCGATGATTTCGCGCGCCTGCGCAATTTCGCCGAGTTCGGTGACCATCGGCAGCATCAGCTTCAGCTCGCGCCCGCCGCATGCCCGCAAAAGCGCGCGAATCTGGGTGCGCAGCAGGCCCGGCCGGTCGAGCGTCAGCCGGATCGCGCGCCAGCCGAGCGCCGGGTTTTCTTCCTGCAACGATCCCTTGAAATAGGGCAGCACCTTGTCGCCACCGA
>DASYCS010000412.1:0-4408 GCA_036500025.1 Mesorhizobium sp.
AGCCCAGCATTTCATTCAGCACGAAAAGCGTGTCGCGCACCGGCGCCGTGTAGATCGGCATATCTTCCTCCAACCTTGTGGCGCGAGAGCCAGCGTGAATGGAACGGTATCGTGAATAGAATGGGCGCCGCTGTCGAGCCGGACCTGACAGATCCAGACCTAGCAAATATTGACGTTCGCGTAAACGTCAATATTTGGGTGGGCTTTAATTTTCAGCTACGCGGTCGCGCCTGACCGGAATGGCCTGGCGAATGGCCCAGCGAACGGAAACCGGAAATGGAAGATGCGCGGTCAGCCCGCCGCGCGGTTCTTTTCCGCCGCGCGGTCCACCAGCATGGCGCGCACGGAATTCATCGTGCCTTCGAGTTCGGCGATGGCCTCGTCGATCACCATCCGCTGCTTTTGCAGGCGGACAAACTGCTTCTCGGATTTTTCAAGCGTCAGCTTGAGCTGCCGGGCGTTGGAGCCGGTCGGATCGTAAAGGTCGATCATCTGCTTTACGTCGCGCAGCGAGAACCCGATCTTGCGCCCAAGCAGGATAAGCTTCAGCCTGGCCCTGTCGCGGCGCGTGTAGAGGCGCGTCGAGCCTTCCCGCTTCGGGTTGAGCAGGCCTTTGTCCTCATAGAAGCGCAAGGTGCGCAGGGTCACGCCAAAGCTCTTCGCCATCTCGCCGATACGGGCAAGATCGTCACCGCAATCGCCTTGCGAATCGTTTGTATTGGCCGCCTGCGTGGCGCCTGTCATCGGTTCCATGGTTATTGCCCTCAAAAATGCAAAGATGCGGCTGAGGCCGCATCGACTGACCGGAAGCAGGCATGCCGCGCTTCCGGATCGTGGTTTTCAAAAATCGTGCAGGGCCGTCCGCCGATGGCCTTACCTTTACGTAAGCGATACAAAACCGGACCGGTACAGGCAAGGGGGGCCGTATGGGCCAGCAGGAACGCGCCCGGCAGCGTTTGGCGGGCCTGTTTCTGAACAAAGCCTGAAACTTATTAAGCATGGTTAACGCGTTGTTTACCATGTCAGGGGAAAGGTAGGCGCGTCGGTCATCCGTGGTCATCCTGTATCGAATTTTTCACGGTCTTCGAAGTGTCGCGCAAAACCGGGAAGCCAGTCTTCCACCCCGGCCGAACGTTCCGCTTCGATTGCGACAGGAGTTGAGAGGAAACTGGCCATAAGCCAGCCATTTCGAAAGACGGCGCCCCGATGAACAGCAAGCGTTCATACCTCGATACACCGAATGCCGGCAGGCAGCGCCAGCCGTTGAGCACGCTGGACCAGCTCAACCAATCGCTGCAAGCGCTTGAGCAGCAGATCGGCCGCACGCGCGGCGCGCCCGCCGAACCGCGCTATCCCGGCACCCAGCCTTACGCCCAGCGGCCGGCGGAACAGCCGCGCGCTTACCCGCAGGCGCGGGCATCCATGCAGGCAGCGCCCCGCTACGAACAGAATTACCAGGCGATCGCCCGCGATATAGACCGCGCCCGCGGCCAGGAAGACAGCGTCGCCATGATCGGCAAGATCGCCGGCGAATTGCGCGGCCTGCGCGAGGAATTGCGCCATCAGACGGCCACCGGCCTCCACCATGAATTCGAAGCGTTGCGCGCCGATATCGATCGCGCCTGCCAGACAGCGCCCGCCTCCAGGCAAACCGAGGAACTCGGCCGCGAGTTCGAGCGGCTTTCGGGCGCGATCCAGATGCTGGCGGAAAAAAGCGACGATAGAAGCGTCAACTCGCTCCGGCTTGAGATGGAACAGGTCAGGTCGGCGCTCGACGCGCTGGCGCGAGAGGAAAGCGTGCAATCGGTCGATCGCCGCTTCGACGATTTCGACCGCCGCTGGAGCGCCTTCGAAACGCGCCACGATGCCGACCAGCGCAGCCGCAGCGACGGTCCGGGCATCGCCATGCTGGCCGAGCGTCTGGAACAGATCGGCAGCGCCGTCAACAACCTGCCGGAATCGCTGTCGCTTCGCTCGCTCGAAGAAAAAGTCCGCACGCTGGCCGCCGCGCTCGACCATTTCACCAGCCGGGAGAATAGCCGTTCGGGCGATACGCTGGCGATGATCGACGAGCGGCTGGACGAGATTTCGCGCGCCATCGTCGCTTCGACCGTCGCCGCACAGGCCAGCGGCCTGGACGCCGAAGCCTTCGAGCGCATCGAAAACCGCATCAGCGCCCTTGCGGCCCAGATCGAGGAGGTCGCCGGCGACCGCCCGGACGGCGAGGTGATCGACCGGCTCAACATGCTTTCCAGCCGCGTCGACCAGCTCGCCACGCGCGCCAACCTGCCGGAACAGGCGATGGAACGGCTTGGCCAGCAGATCGCGCTGATTGCCGACAAGATCGACCACGCCCCTTCCATGCCCGATCCCGACTATATCTTCCAGGGGCTGGAGCAGCGCTTCGAGGTGCTTTCCAGCATGATGGAACGTCGCCAGGGCGATGCGCTGGAACAGGGCAACATGCTGTTTCGCGACCTCGAACGGCGGCTGGACGAAGTTGCCGACAGGCTCGACCAGCGCATGCCGGGCGCGGAGCTGGACAGCGCCGGCATCATGGACGCCATCGATGCGCGCTTCACCGCCTTGGCAAAGCGGCTCGAAACCCGCGCGCCCGATCCGGCCGGCGCCGCCGCCATTCGCGGCCTGGAAAGCCGGCTCGAAGACATTTCGGCGCGGCTCGATCATTCAGCCGCGCAGGTCGCCAGCATCGATCCGCAACTGATCCGCAGCCTTGAGGCCCAGGTTACCGGCCTTTCCGCCCACCTTACCCAGCCCGGAACGCCGCTGCCGGAGTTCGAGGACATCGTTCCGCGCCTCAACGAGATCGAGCGCTCGCTGGCCGGCACGCATGATTCCATCGTCTCGGCGGCGCGCGAGGCGGCGGAGAGCGCGGTGCGCTCGCTTGCCGGGTCGAGCGCCAACACGGCCGCCGTTTCCGGTCTGGCGGAAGACCTCAAGACGCTTGAAACGCTGACCCGCCGCTCCGACGAGCGCAATTCGAAGACCTTCGAGGCGATCCACGACACGCTGCTGAAGATCGTCGAGCGCCTTGGCTCGCTGGAACACAGCGAGCCGGCGTCCGCCGCCAAGATCGCCGTTCAAAACGCGCCGTCGATGGATTTCGGCCAGTCGCTTGCGGCCGAGACCATCGGTTCGGCGCAAAATATGGAACAGGCCGAAAGCGCGGGCGCGCCGGGTTCGATGGCCGCCGTTCGCGCCGGCGAACCCTTGCAGCGCTCACCGGCACAGGCCGCAGCCGCGGCAGCCCTTGCCGCACTTGGCGCCGATGCCATCGCCGATAAGCCGGAAAAGCCCGGCCGCAGGAAGTCGATGTTCGGCGGTCTTGCCCGTGCCTTCAGCAAGAAAGAAGCCGAAGCCCCGGCGCTTCCCGGTTCTGCCCCTGTCGTGGATGCGCCCGCCGTCGATCTGGATGAGCCGCTCGATCCCAGGCAGGCCAACCGCCCGCTGGAACCCGGTTCGGGCGCCCCGGACCTGAACGCCATCATGCGCCGCGTCCGCGACGAGCGCGGCCAGCCAGCCAGGCAGGGCGAAAGCGAAGCGTCCAATTCCGACTTCATCGCCGCCGCGCGGCGCGCCGCGCAGGCCGCCGCCGCCGAAGCGGATGCGCTCAAGCGTCAGTCGGCGATCACCGGGCCGGTGCGGGCGCTGCGCGTCGGCGACATGCTCAAGGTGCGCCGCAAGCCGATCCTGATGGCGACGACGGCAATCGCCCTGGCGCTGGCCGGCACGCTTCTGGGCAAGGCCTTCCTTTCCGACGCCCAGCGCACCGCCGATATCGGCACGACGCCGATCGTTGCCGAGCAGAAGATGGATGCCGACGCGATCAGCCCCGCGCCTGCCGCACCGATGCCTGTATCTGCACCAATGTCCGCGCAGGCCGCGCCGGCTGACGTGCAGGAAGCGCCGTCAAGCGATCCGGTGCGCGTTGTCACCCCGTCCGCGCCCAAAATGGCCGAGGGCGTCGTGATGCCTTCGAACATGCCGCAGGACGCCGAAACGCCGATGGACGACATTGGCGCTTCGCCCGCCACCGCTCCCGCAGCGCCGGTCGCCGCTGCCGTCTCGCCAGCGCCCGCCACGCCGACGCCTGCCACGCCCGCAGCCACGGCGCCGGCGGCGACAGCTTCCGATACGACCGGCACCGTCGCCGCTCAGCCGATGCCGGAGCCGGCGCAGGCCGCGCTCGACATTCCATCGGATGCCGGCCCGGCCGCGCTGCGCAAGGCCGCCGCCGAAGGCGACGCCAAGGCGCTGTTCGAGGTCGCGTCGCGTTATGCAGAGGCGCGCGGCGTCAAGCAGGACATGGCGGCCGCCGCCAAATGGTATGAAAAATCCGCCGAACTCGGCCTTGCGCCGGCGGAATACCGCATCGGCAATTTCTACG
>DASYCS010000413.1:0-1768 GCA_036500025.1 Mesorhizobium sp.
CATGTTTCGGGAAGCATGCTGCTTGGTTTGCCCGGATACGCAAAAAAGCCGACCGGTGATTTCGCACCGACCAGCAACACCTGCTCGGTGTCGGCAAACACCTCAAGCGCCTTGTCGATCACGTAAGGGACGCGGTCGAGCCTGATGCGGCCGGCCCCGCGTTGCAGGCGGCCGTTCGACTGCTGCGCCAGCAGGCGCGCATTGGTCTTCTGCGCGATGCGGTCGAGCAGTTCCAGTTGCTTTTCGCGCAAGCCAAGCCCGCTGATCACGATCATCGTGTTGCGGCCGGTCCGCAAAGCGAGCGCCGCTTCCTTGATACGAACGGCGTCGGCCAGTGGCAGCTTTTCGGTCTCGGCGGGGGAGGGTGTCGGGGCAGCCGTTTCGGTCCATGCGGCATCGGCATGAAGCATCAGCGTCGAGATATGGCCCGGCTGACGGCGCGCGGCGCGGATGGCCTCCTGCGTGCGAACGCCGACCATGTCGGCGGTTTCGGCCCGCCCGACCCAGTCGGACATCGGACGCGCCAGCGATTCGATGTCGGAGGTCAGCGGCGCGTCATATTTCAGATGATAGGTCGCATGGTCGCCGACGATGTTGACGATCTGGGACTTTGCACGTTTGGCGTTGTGCAGATTGGCCAAACCGTTCGCCAGGCCGGGGCCGAGATGCAGCAGGGTCGCGGCCGGCTTGTCGGCCATGCGCGCATAACCGTCCGCCGCGCCGGTGACCACACCCTCGAAAAGCCCAAGCACGCACCGCATGCGGGGCTGGCGGTCCAGCGCCGCCACGAAATGCATTTCGGAAGTTCCCGGATTGGCGAAACAGACGTCGATGTCATTGGCCAGCAGGGTATTGCAGAGTAGATCGGCACCGTTCATTTCGAACAATCTCATGGTCAATTCGTGTTAACAGGATGGTCCGCCGGCCACACAAGGAACATGCCGGCATCAGCCGGCGGCGCGGGGTCGCTCAGGCAGGTTCCGCCAGTTTCGGCCCCTCGGGTTCGAAGCCGGGCAATACTTCCCGGAAGCTTTCGCCATCGACGGAAACCTCTTTCAGTATCGCCCCGGTATGCTGGGCGAAGTGAGGCGGAGCCAGGCGGTAGGAAGCCGGGGTCCTCGACATCTTGATCGGGTTGCCGGTGCCACGGTAGGAGCCGATTTCAACGACCATTTCGCGGTGCTTGGTATGCGGATCGGCAACGACCTGGTCGATGGTCCTGACCGCGCCGTTGGGAACGCCCGCCTTCATCAGCCGCGCCGATAGTTCGTGGCAATTGAAGGCGGCCAGGGCTTTCTCCAATTCCACTTTCAGCGCGTCGCGGTTGGCGTTTCGCTCACCATTATTAGTGAAGCGCGCGTCGCCCGGAAGATCGGGGCGTCCGATGATTTCGCACAGCGTGACAAACTGGCGGTTGTTTCCCACCGCGAGAAAGATCGGAATGTCGGCTGTCGCAAACGTGTCGTAGGGGCAGATGTTCGGATGGGCGTTTCCGCTTGGCGCCGCGACTTTGCCGGACAGGTAATAGTTTGGAAGGTGGGGATGCAGCAGCGACACGCCGCAATCGTAAAGTGCGGCCTCGACGAACTGTCCCTTGCCGCTGACGCTGCGCTCGTTCAAGGCCATCAGTATGCCCAGCGCGGCATTCAGGCCGGTGACCATGTCCACCACCGGCAAGCCTACGCGCAGCGGTTGGCCGCCGGCCTCGCCATTGACGCTCATGATGCCGCAAGAAGCCTGGATCGCGGCGTCATAGCCCGGCATGCCG
>DASYCS010000414.1:0-2073 GCA_036500025.1 Mesorhizobium sp.
ACGGTCGGCATCGGTGAATGCACGGTGGCGCCCGATCAAGGTGGGACGGCCGCCATCCTTTCGCGGCTGGCTTCACATCTGGTCGGACATTCGCCTTATGACGGCGTGCCTTTGATCTCCAGAATATTCCATCAGGAATATCTCGGCCACGGCGCCAACATCATGCGCGCGGCCAACCAGATGTTTTCGGGCATCGACATGGCGCTGTGGGATTTGCAGGGAAAGCTCGCCAAGCTTCCGGTCCACCGCCTGTTCGGCGGCGCGCACCGCAAAGCGGTCGGCTATTTCTATTTCCTGCAAGGCGAAACCGCCGAAGAACTGGCGAAGGACGCGGCCGCCGGTTATGCCAGCGGCGAGCGGGTGTTTTACCTGAAGGTCGGGCGCGGCGAGAAACTCGACCTCGAAATCACCGAGGCCGTGCGGCGTGAAATCGGCGGATCGCGGCTCCGGCTCGACGCCAACGAGGCGTGGAGCGTGCATGACGCCATTAATATGTGCCGCAAGCTGGAGCGCTTCGATATCGAATTCATCGAGCAGCCGACCGTCAGCTGGAGCATTCCGGCAATGGCCCATGTGCGCGAGAAGGTCGGCATTCCGATCGTCGCCGACCAAGCGGCCTTCACCCTTTACGATGTCTATGAAATTTGCCGCCAGCGCGCCGCCGACATGATCTGCATCGGCCCGCGCGAGATCGGCGGGCTGCAACCAATGCTGAAAGCCGCCGCCGTCGCGGAAGCGGCCGGGCTGAAGATCTGCATCCATTCTTCCTTCACGACCGGCATCACCACCTGCGCCGAGCACCATATCGCGCTGGCTATCCCGAACCTCGATGACGGCAACCAGATCATGTGGCAACTGGTGCGCAAAGACATTGTTTCTTCGCCGGACCTGGCGCCAAAGCACGGCTGGATCGATGCTTTCCAAGGTCCAGGGCTGGGGTTTGAGCTGAATGAAGACGTGATCGCCGAGGGAGAGCGGGGCTTCAAGGCATCGAAGGCGGCATGACCCGGCCCCCTGCCCGCATACCCGCCGGCGACGCCGAAAAAACGGCGATCGCGGCGCTGATGCGAAGTGGGGCGTTACCGGAGAATGCATTGCCGGTAGCCCGAGCCATGGTGCGGGCCGAGATCGAAGGCAATGCCGTCTGCGGCCTCTATTACCTGCCGATCTTCTGCGCGCATCTTGGCTGCGGAAAGGTCGACGGCAAGGCGAAACCGCAGGTCGTGCCCGACCAGGCGGCAATCAAAGTGGATGCGCGCCATGGTTTCGCGCATCCGGCCATCGAAGCTGGGCTTCCGCATCTGATCGACGCTGCGAGGACATTCGGCATCGCGGCGCTGTCGATCCGCAATTCCTATAATTGCCTGGCATTATCGCATCACGTTCGGCCGCTGGCCAAAGAGGGGTTGATCGGCCTGAGCATGGCGAACGCGCCGGCATCCGTGGCGCCGCCCGGCGCGACCCGCGCCATTTTCGGGACCAACCCGATTGCCTTCGCCGCCCCGATGGCGGACGGCGACATGATCGTCGTCGACCAAAGCATGAGCGCCGTCACCAAGACCGAGATGGCGATGCGCCGGGACCGGGGCCAGCCGATACCCACCGGCTGGGCGCAAGACAGGTCCGGCGCGCCGACCACCGACGCAGGCGAAGGCCTGCGCGGATCGCTGCTGCCCAGCGGCGGGCAAAAGGGCGCCAATCTGGCGCTGATGATCGAAATATTGGCGACGGCGCTAACCGGGGCGGAGCTGAGTTCGCAGGCCAGCATGTTCGGCGACAATCAAGGCGGGCCGCCGGGCGTCGGCCAATTCATGCTGGCGATCGATCCCGCCCGCTTCAGCGCCGGCTTTGCGGAAAGCCTTGGCGCCCTTGCGGAAAGTTTCCAGGCCGCCGGAGTGCGATTGCCGGGCAGCGGAGCGACAGCGGGCAAACAGGATCGGGATTCAATCCTGATCGACGTCGATGCCGATCTGTGGCAACGCTGCCTCGACCTCGCGCAGGGCCGGTAGCACTGGCGAAGCCCGGCTGGCGAAACTTAATAGTAAAAGGCGGCCCGGACTGTCGTGTCGAGAA
>DASYCS010000415.1:0-8895 GCA_036500025.1 Mesorhizobium sp.
ACCAGCCCGATCAGCCCGCCCTCCTCGGCTTCCGGCGAGACATGGCCGATGGACAGGCCGGAGGTGCCGCCGGAAAAACGGCCATCGGTCAGCAGCGCGCAGACTTTGCCCAGGCCTTTCGACTTCAGATAGCTGGTCGGATAGAGCATTTCCTGCATGCCGGGGCCGCCGCGCGGGCCTTCATAGCGGATCACCACCACGTCGCCCGGTTTGATCTTACCGTTCAAGATGGCGAGGACGCTGGAATCCTGGCTTTCGAACACGCGCGCCGGGCCGGTGAACTTCAGGATCGATTCATCGACGCCCGCCGTCTTCACGATGCAGCCATCGACGGCGACGTTGCCCTTCAGCACGGCCAGCCCGCCATCCTTGGAGAAGGGGTGCTCGGCGGAACGGATGACACCCTTTTCGCGGTCGAGGTCGAGGTCGTCCCAACGCCGGGCCTGGCTGAAAGCTTCCTGCGTCGGCACGCCGCCGGGCGCGGCCAGATAGAAATCACGCACGGTCTGGCTGTTGGTCGAGGAAATGTCCCAATGCTCGATGGCCTGGCCGATGGTGGCCGTATGGACGGTCGGCAGGTCGCGGTTGAGAAGCCCGGCGCGGTCGAGCTGGCCGAGAATGGCCATGATGCCGCCGGCCCGGTGGACGTCTTCCATGTGCACGTCAGCCTTGGCCGGCGCCACCTTGCACAGGCAAGGCACGCGGCGCGACAGCCGGTCGATGTCGTCGAGCGTGAAATCCACCTCGCCTTCATGGGCGGCGGCGAGGATATGCAGCACCGTGTTGGTCGAGCCGCCCATGGCGATATCGAGCGTCATGGCGTTCTCGAACGCGCCCTTGGTGGCGATGTTGCGCGGCAGCGCCGTCTCGTCGTCCTGCTCGTAATAACGCTGGGCCAGGTCGACGATCAGGTGGCCCGCCTCGACGAACAGACGCTTGCGGTCGGCATGCGTCGCTAGCGTCGAGCCGTTGCCGGGTAGCGACAGGCCGAGCGCCTCGGTCAGGCAGTTCATGGAATTGGCGGTGAACATGCCCGAACACGAGCCGCAGGTCGGGCAAGCGGAACGCTCGATGATCTTGACGTCTTCGTCGGAGACATGGTCGTCGGCGGCCGCCACCATGGCGTCGACCAGATCGAGCGCCTGCGTCTTGCCGCCCAGCACGACCTTGCCGGCTTCCATCGGGCCGCCGGAAACGAAGACGACGGGAATGTTCAGGCGCATGGCGGCGTTGAGCATGCCGGGCGTGATCTTGTCGCAATTGGAAATGCAGACCATGGCGTCGGCGCAATGCGCGTTGACCATGTATTCGACCGAGTCGGCGATGATCTCGCGGCTGGGCAGCGAATAGAGCATGCCGTCATGGCCCATGGCGATGCCGTCATCGACGGCGATGGTGTTGAATTCCTTGGCGACGCCGCCCGCCTTCTCGATCTCGCGCGCGACAAGCTGGCCGAGGTCCTTCAGGTGGACATGGCCTGGCACGAACTGGGTGAAGGAATTGACCACCGCGATGATCGGCTTGCCGAAATCGCCGTCCTTCATGCCGGTAGCGCGCCAGAGGCCGCGTGCGCCGGCCATGTTGCGGCCATGGGTGGTGGTGCGAGAGCGATAGGCAGGCATGAAACTGTCCTTGATGCATATGCCGCGCCGTCAAGACACGGGAAACGAAAATGGAACCGCAGGCGTTATATACGCCCTTGCATGGTCTTGCCATGTTTTTGCGATGCGCCAGTTTTAGCCCGTTACAACGCCGCGCAATTTTTTTCAGGCCGGTGTCGGACCCGGCCGACGCCACCCGTCCTTGGAACAATGGCGCATGCCGTTTTACCAGTCCGATCAATCATGACCATACAAGTCACGCCGAGGAGAAAGTCATGCAGAAAATCACCCCATGCCTGTGGTTCAAGAACGAAGCCGAAGAAGCCGTCGATTTCTATGTTTCGATTTTTCCGGACGCCCGGAAAGGAACGGTTCTGCGAAGCGGAGAAAGCGGCCCCGGCCCGGTGGGCAGCGTCATCATGGTCAATTTCGAGTTGGCCGGGCAGTCGTTTCAAGCCCTCAACGGCAATTCCGACGACCCGTTCAACAATTCAATCTCGCTCTCCGTCGACTGCAAGGACCAGGCCGAGGTCGACCGCTATTGGGAGAAGCTGATTGACGGGCGCGGCAAGGAGATCGCGTGCAGCTGGCTGAAAGACAGATATGGCGTCTCGTGGCAGATCGTGCCGGAAATTCTGCCGCGCCTGCTCAACGACCCCGACAAGGCGAAGGCCGGCCGCGTCATGCAGGCGATGATGAAGATGGTCAAGATCGACGTCGCCGCGATCGAGGACGCGGCGAAAGGCTGAATACGGCTTTCGCCCAAGGAAAAAGGCGGTGGATCGCTCCACCGCCTTTTTTGTTTTGGTATTCGCAGCCGGTCTATTCGACCATGACCGGCATCAGCTTGGGATCGGGCTTTTCCGCCTGTTGCGGCAAATCCTTGCTGGCGATGAGCGTATAGAACATCGGCACCACGAACAGCGTGAACATGGTTCCGATGAGAATGCCGGTGAAGATCACCAGGCCCATCGAATAGCGCGCCGCGGCACCCGCGCCGCTGGAGGTGATCAGCGGCACCACGCCGAGCGCCATGGCGGCGGTCGTCATCAGGATCGGGCGCAGGCGCACCTTGGCCGAGGCGACGATGGCGTCGCGCCGGCGCATGCCATGCACTTCACGCTGCTGGTTGGCGAACTCCACCAAAAGGATACCGTGCTTGGTTATCAGGCCTATCAGCGTGATCAGGCCGACCTGCGTGTAGATGTTCAGCGTGCCCAGCCCCAGATTGAGCGGCACGATGGCGCCAAAGATCGACAGCGGCACCGACATCATGATGATCAGCGGATCGCGGAAGCTTTCGAACTGCGCCGCCAGCACCAGATAGATGACGAGGATGGCTGCGCCAAACGCGATCAGGATGGTATTGCCCTGCTCCTTTTCCTGCCGCGACTGGCCGGAATAATCGACGAAGAAGGTGTCCGGCAGGCTCTGGTTGGCGATGTCCTCCAGCGTCTTCAGCCCGTCGCCGGTGGTGACGCCCGGCACGGGCAGCGCCGAGATGGTCGCCGAATTCAGCTGGTTGAACTGCTCGATGGCCGCCGGCGAAGCGTTGGTCGATATCTTCACCACCGCCGAAAGCGGCACCATGTCGCCGGTTACGCTGCGGACGAAATAGTCGCCTAGCTTCTCTGGATTGTTGCGGAACTCCTGCGGCACCTGCGGGATGATGTCGTAGCTGTTGGAGTCGCGGTCGAACTGCGCCACTTCCGCGCCGCCCACCAGCAGCGTCAACGTGCGGCCAATGTCGCTGATCGGGATGTTGAGCGCCGCCGCGCGGTCGCGGTCGATGGTCACCGTCACCTGCGGCGCATCGAAGGACATCGAATTCTGCACGACGATGAAGCGGCCTGAAGCCTGCGCCTTGTTTTTGATCGCTTCGGCGGCTTCATACACCTGGCTAGCCTCGCCCGTGGAGCGCACCACCATGGCGATCGGCAAGCCACCGCCGGACCCCGGCAAGGTGGGAGGAGCGAACACGAAGGCCTGCACGCCGGCCACCTTGCCCAATCGACCCTGAATGTCGGCCTGAAGTTCCTTTTGCGAGCGGGCGCGGTCGGCCCAATCCTTGAAGGCGAAGCCGACGAAGGCAGTGTTGGTGGCGCCGCCAAAGGCGGTGGCTGCAAACAGCGCGCGCGTTTCCGGCACGTCCTTCACCAGGCCCAATATCTGGTTGACGTAGGTTTCCGTGTAGTCGGACGTGGCGTAGCGCGGACCGGTCACCAGCGACAGCAGGAAGCCCTGGTCTTCTTCCGGGGCCAGCTCGCTGGAGGTTTTGGTGAACATGAAGCCGGTCAGCGCCACCAGCGCAATGACGATCATCAAGGTAACCGGGCGGTATTTCAGCGATCCGGTGACCAGTCTTTCATAGACATGTTCGACGCGCGCGAACGTGCCGTCGACGATCTTCTGGAAGCGGCTGTGCGAGCCGGACTTCAGGATACGCGCCGACATCATCGGCGTGATGGTGATGGCGACGATGCCCGACAGCACCACGGCACCGGCGAGCGTGACCGCGAACTCGCGAAACAGCGCGCCCGTCAAGCCGCCGGTGAAGGCGAGCGGCGCGAACACGGCGGCCAGCGTCATCGTCATCGCGATGATGGCCGAGGAGATTTCGCGCATGCCGTTAAAGGCCGCCTGCATCGGCGGCATGTTGTCTTCTTCCATGTGGCGGTGAATGTTTTCCACCACCACGATGGCGTCGTCGACGACAAGGCCGATGGCGAGAACCATGGCGAGCAGCGACAGAAGATTGATCGAATAGCCGACAGCAAACAGGATGAAGCAGACGCCGACCAAGGCGAGCGGGATAGTGACGACCGGCATGGCGACCGATCGGAACGACCCCAGGAACAAAAGAATGACCACCACCACGATGGCGACCGCCTCGCCGATGGTCTTGAACACCTCGTCGATGGACGCCGATATCTGCTCGGTGGAATCGTAGACGATCTCGATCGTCATGCCCTTGGGCAGCGTTTCCTGGATCGACGGCACGATCTTGTGGATCGCCTCCGCCGTGCTCAGCGGGTTGGCCGCGGGCGTCGGGAAGATGGCGAGGAAGGTGCCCGGCTTGCCGTTGAAATTGACCCTGGTGTCGGTGCTTTCAGCCGCCAGTTCCACGCGGGCAACGTCGCGCAGGCGCACCACATTGCCGTCCTGCGAGCGCAGCGGCAGCTGGGCGAAAGCCTCTGGCGTCTGCAATGTCGAGCGAACGTTGATCGCGGAGGCGACATATTCGTTCTCGGTCTTGCCGGGCGCGGAAAGGAAGTTGGAATTGTTGATGGCCGTCAGCACGTCGGTGGCGGTGACGCCGCGCGCCGCCAGCTTGACCGGATCGATCCAGACGCGCATCGAATAGTCGGCGGCGCCGAATATCTGCACATCGGCCACGCCTTCGACCGTCGTCATGCGCGGCCGCACGACGCGCTCGATATATTCGGTCAGCTGTTCCGGCGTCATGTTCGGATTTTGCATCGACAGATACATCATCGCGAATTGCTGGCCGGTGCCCTTGACGATAACCGGGTCCTTGGATTCTTCCGGCAGCGTGCCACGCACGCCCTGAACCTTGGACAGCACTTCCGTCAGCGCGACATCCGGGTTGGAGCCAAGCTTCATCTGCACGGTCACGACGCTCGCCGAGGGCGTGCTCTGCGAGGTGACGTAATCGACATTCTCGGTCGAGGAGACGGCGCGCGCGATCGGCGCCGAAATGAAGCCCTGGATCAGGTCGGCGCTGGCGCCCGGATAGGCGGTGGTGATGGTGATCGCCGTCTCGTCGACCTTTGGATACTGGCGGATCGACAGGTTGAAGATGCCCTGGAAGCCCAGGAGCAGGATCATGCAGGCAAGCACGGTCGAAAGGACCGGGCGGCGGATGAAGAGATCGGAAATACTCATTGCGCGGCGGCCTGCGGGTTGGCGGGCTTGGTCGGATCGACCGTGTTGTCGACATTGACCGACATGCCGTTGAACAGCCGGTTCTGGCCGGCGGTGACGACCTCGTCGCCGTCGGCGATGCCCTTCAATATTTCCACCTTGTCGCCGTTGCGGCGGCCGGGCGTGACGAACACCTGGGAAAGGACCAGGACGGGCTTCTGCTCGTCGGCGGCAGGCTTGGCCGGATCAGTGGCGGGCTTGGCGTCGGCGGCAGGCTTGGCCGCGTCGGCTGCGGGCTTTTCTGTCGCCGCCGCGCCGGCATTCGCCTCGGCAGGCTTGGCCGGGTGAACCACGAAGATGAAGTCGCCGTAAAGGCTCGTGGTCAGCGCGGTCTGCGGCAGGGCCAGAACGTTGTTTTCTTCGGGCAGTTCGACACGCACCTGCACGAACTGGCCGGGGCTGAGCTTGCCTTCGCTGTTGTCCACTTCGGCCCGGATCGTCACCAGCCGGCTTGCCGGATCGATCTTCGGGTTGATGCCGCGAATGGTGCCGGCGTAAGGCATTTTGTCGTCGCCCACGCCAAGCTTCACCGTCTGCCCGATCTTGACGAGCGGCAGCTGCTGTTCGGGAATGGTGAAATCGACCCGCATCGTGTCGAGATCCTGTAGCGTCACGACGGCGGTGCCGGGGGTCAGGTACTGGCCGAGATCGATCTTGGGAATGCCGGGCGTTCCGCCAAACGGCGCGCTCAACTGCTTCTGGTCGAGAACGGCTTGCAGCTTGCTGACCTGCGAGGCGGAGGCCGAGGCCGTCGCCCGCGCCGTATCCAGCGTTACATCCGAGCCGACGCCGCGCTTTTGCAGTTCGCCGGCGCGGGTCAGCGCCGTCTGGTCGAGCGCGGCCTGGGCTTTTTGCGCATCGAGATCGGCGCGCTCGACCGCATCGTCCAGCTGGACGAGGACCGCGCCTGCCGCCACCTTATGGTTGGCCTGGAACAGGATTTCCTTGACGATGCCGGCCGTCTCGACCGTCAGGTCGACGCCGCGCACGGCGCTGACGGTGCCGATGGCCTCGATGCCGGGCGTCCAGGAAATCGGCTTCACCACCGTCGTCGAGACGGTTGCCGCCGGCGGTTTCATCGTGGCGAAATACTGCTTGATCGCATTGTCGCGGAAAATATTGAAGCCGACAATGCCGCCGCAAATAAGCACAAGCAGGATGAAGGCGATGATGAAGCGCTTGATCAAGAAATGTCCCCTCGGTCGTACCGGGTAATTGATGACGGAAATGCAGGCGCACGCCGTCGCACGATGCCGGCCTAAAATCCTTCTCCGCTTACTGTACCGTCTGGACGGTCTTGTCAATTGGGTTTAGGTACGCAGGAACCGGAGAACGCAATGAAGCTGCCAAGATCGAATTCGCGTGAGAAAATCCTCGACGCCGCCGCGGACGTTGCGGCCGAAGCTGGGCCGGGCAGTCTTTCGCTTGAGGCGGTGGCGCTGCGCGCCGGCGTTTCCAAGGGCGGGCTTCTGTATAATTTCCCCACCAAGGCAAAGCTCATGCAGGGACTGGTCGAGCGCTACCTCAGCGAATTCGAGCAGGCACTGGAAAATGCCCGCGCAAACTGCACCAATGGCGAAAACCTGCTTTCCATCTATATCAGGCTGGCGGCCATGGAGTGCGAGGGAACCAAGCCCTCCGCCTCGTGGATATTCTCGGCCATCGCCGAGGACCCCGATTTTCTGACGCCGATCAAGGCATTCCGGCAAGCGCTGTTTCAGCGTCTCAAGGCGGAAACACCGAATACGAAGGCGCTTCTGGTCTGCTATCTCGCCATCGAGGGCATGCGCAGCATGAACCTGTTCGATTCCCACATCCTGACGGATGCGGAGCGCGAAACGCTGGTCGAATCGCTGCTGGCGGTCGCCGAACCACAGCGCGAACCGGCCTTGCATTAAACCGGGTTCAGGGCTGCGGGTCGGCGAAGACCAGCTTTGCATCGCCCGCATCAGGCAGCAGGGCCTGCCGCAACAGCGCTTCGGCGTGCGCGTTGCGGGCGCGGGCACTGTCCGCGCCCATCACCACGACGATGATGCGACGGCCTCCGGCATCGTAGGAAGTGACGATGTTGAAACCGGAAGCGCGGATATAGCCGGTCTTGATACCGTCGACGCCCGGCACCCGGCCCAGCATGTCGTTGTGGCCGCGGATCATGCGGCTGCGGAACATGAAATCGGCCGTGGAGAAATAGCCGTAATATTGCGGGAACCGCTGGCGCAGCGCCATGCCCAGCACCGCCATGTCGCGCGCGGTAGTGTGCTGCGCATCGTCAGGCAGGCCGGATGCGTTGCGGAAAACGGTGTTGCGCATGCCGATCTGGCGCGCCTTGGCGGTCATCATGGCGGCAAACGCTTCTTCGCTGCCGCCAAGGAACTCGCCCACCGCAACGGCCACGTCGTTGGCCGAGCGCACGGTGATGGCATGGATGGCGCTATCGACATCGATGGTTTCGCCGGCTTTGAGCCGCATCTTGGTCGGCGGCTGCGAGGCGGCGTGTTGGGAGACGGGAATGAGCGTCAGCTTGTTGACGCGGCCTGAATCCAGCGCCTCGAACAACAGGTACAGCGTCATCATCTTGGTCAGGGAAGCGGGATAGCGCGGCGCGGTCGAATTCATTTCGAACAGTTGCTTGCCGGTCCTGGCATCGACGACGATGGCTGCATATTTGCCGGCGGAGGACGGCACCGTCAAAACCTGTTCGGGCGGTGTGGTCGTGCAGCCGCAAACCATGCCGAGCATGGCGATGGCGACGAGGCATTTCTGGATGAAGGAAATCGGGCGCAAGATCGTTCTGTTCGGTGGGCAAGCCGTTGCGGAGACGAGACGTCTCTATCGTAAGCCCGCGCCCGCGTCCATTTGGTTAATGCAAATGGTGCTTGCGCCGGGGCCTGCCGAAAGGCTTCCCTTTAGCCAACGCGAATCGGTGGTGGACAATGGATACTGTCACGATCAGGGCAAACGGCATTTCGGTCTCGCTGGACCTTGGCGTCGGCCATCTTGCCGACATGGCCGTCGAGGCCGGCGGCCGGATTTTGAGGCCGCTGCACCGCGCGCCCTGGATAGACGAGCCGAAGGAAAGCTTGCCGGAAAATCTGCCCGAGGGCGTCGTGCGGCTTTCCGGCGATTTCCTGTGCGCGCCATTTTCGCGCAGCGACGTGGAGGAAGCGCCGCTGCATGGCTGGACGGCCAATAGCCGCTGGGAGACGCTGGAAAGCGCGGCAACCGACGATGGCTGGCGCGCGCGCTTTCGCCTGCACCGCAAGGTGATGGGGGCGAGCGTCGAAAAAGTCCTGACGCTGCGCGACGGCCATCCGTTCCTTTATCAGGAACATCTGTTTTCGGGCGGCGC
>DASYCS010000416.1:0-2286 GCA_036500025.1 Mesorhizobium sp.
CGAACAAAAGTCGTGGAGTGACGTCGCCGACCGACAATAACAGCCGTGGCTGCCGCGACAACCGGCAGACACAGGCTTTTGTTCCACTCGGTTAGGAGCGAGAGGAAAGGATTCGGGCTTTTTCGTGTTTCAGGGCACGCGTGGGGCCAGAATCGGGAGGCGATGCGGTAACGCTTTGAGACCGCCGCTAAACGGCGTGATCGCCGATCGTTATCCTGATCACGAACAAACTTGCCTGCCCGTGCGATTCGAGGCGAAGCGGGCGGGATTGCGAACCGAAGAACAGCGTGTCGCGTGGGCCAAGCCCGGCTGCGGTCACGCCTTGCACGGAGACGTGGCCTGCCGCGCAAAACACCGCAACGGCGTCCGCATCGGCGCCGGCCTCGATTTCGACCGTGCCGGAAACAGCGATCCGCTGGACATAATGGCTCGCCCTGCCGCGCCTCGTCATGACATTCAGGTCGATGACCGTGCCGCCAATCAAGGTGGCGCTGGTCGCAGCGTCGGCCGGGAAGGACAGCGGTTCGGAGCTACGCGTCAGGCGAACAGGCTCGCGGCCATCTATGTCGAGCACGATGCCTTCGCCTTCCAGGATGGAAAGCGTGCGGTCGATGCCGGGAAACAGGGAGAACGGCCCGCCACCTTCCACCCGCGCCATCGAGATTCGCCAGTCGAAGGCGTCAATGCCGGCATTGGCCGGCGAAACGGCGATCTCGGTCGTCGTCCCGCCGCCGTTCTTCCACGGCATTTCCCGGTAGTCGCCCGCGCGAAGGATGCGCATCGCGCTCAGCCCAGGATGCCCGGCAGGTTCAAGCCATGCTCTTTCGCGCAGTCGATGGCGATGTCGTAGCCGGCATCGGCATGGCGCATGACGCCGGTTGCCGGATCGTTCCACAGCACGCGCTCCAGCCGGCGCGCCGCATCCTCGGTGCCATCGGCGACGATGACCATGCCGGCATGCTGCGAAAAGCCCATGCCGACGCCGCCGCCATGGTGCAGCGAAACCCAGGTCGCGCCCGATGCGGTATTAAGCAGCGCGTTGAGCAGCGGCCAGTCTGACACGGCGTCGGTGCCGTCCTTCATCGCTTCCGTCTCGCGGTTGGGCGAAGCGACCGAGCCGGAATCGAGGTGGTCGCGGCCGATGACCACCGGCGCTTTCAGTTCGCCGCTGGCCACCATTTCGTTGAAGGCGAGGCCCAGCCGGTGACGGTCGCCAAGACCGACCCAGCAAATGCGCGCAGGCAGGCCCTGGAAATGGATGCGCTCGCGCGCCATGTCCAGCCAGTTGTGCAGATGGTAGTTGCCGGGGGTCAGTTCCTTCACCTTGGCGTCGGTCTTGTAGATATCTTCCGGGTCACCCGACAGGGCCGCCCAGCGGAACGGGCCGATGCCGCGGCAAAACAGCGGGCGGATATAGGCCGGCACGAAGCCCGGAAAATTGAAAGCGTCCTTGACGCCTTCTTCGAACGCCATCTGGCGGATGTTATTGCCGTAGTCGAAGGTCGGCACGCCCATCTTCTGGAAATCGAGCATGGCCTGCACATGGAGTGCCATGGAGGCGCGGGCGGCCTTGTCTACCGATTTCGGGTCGCGCTCGCGCTTTTCTTCCCACTGAGCCACGGTCCAGCCCTGCGGCAGATAGCCGTTGATCGGATCGTGCGCCGAGGTCTGGTCGGTGACGGCATCCGGCTTGACGCCGCGCTTGACCAGTTCCGGGAAGATATCGGCGGCGTTGCCGAGCAGGGCCACGGAAATCGCCTTCTTTTCCTTGCCGGCCTTGTCGATGATCGCCAGCGCGTCATCGAGATCCTTGGCCTGAACGTCGACATAGCCGGTCTTCAGCCGCATCTCGATGCGGCTGGCCTGGCATTCGACGGCCAGGCACGAGGCGCCGGCCATGGTGGCGGCCAGCGGCTGTGCACCGCCCATGCCGCCGAGGCCGGCGGTCAGTATCCAGCGGCCCGACAGCTCGCCATTATAATGCTGGCGGCCAAGCTCGACGAAGGTTTCGTAAGTGCCCTGAACGATGCCCTGCGAGCCGATGTAAATCCACGAGCCGGCCGTCATCTGGCCGTACATCATCAGGCCCTTCTTATCGAGCTCGTTGAAATGTTCCCATGTCGCCCAATGCGGAACGAGGTTGGAATTGGCGATCAGAACGCGCGGCGCATCCTTGTGGGTGCGAAACACGCCGACCGGCTTGCCGGATTGCACCAGCAGCGTTTCGTCGGCTTCCAGCTTGCGCAGCGCGCTGACGATGCGGTCGAAACTTTCCCAGTCGCGCGC
>DASYCS010000417.1:0-3669 GCA_036500025.1 Mesorhizobium sp.
GTGCCGCGCCTGCCGCCGGCGCCAAGGCCGCGCCGGCCGCCGCCGCCAAGCCTGCGGCGAAGAAGTAAGATACCGCGCCAGGGGGAGGCGTCTCCGTCATGGATACGCCTCTCCTCATCGCCGGTCTGGGCAATCCCGGATCCCAATATGCGCACAACCGGCACAATGCCGGCTTCATTGTGCTGGACGAACTGCACGCGCATTACCGCTTCGGCCCATGGAAGGCCAAATTCGACGGTCTGCTGTCGGAAGGCTCGCTTGGTGGGCGCAAAACCTATCTGCTGAAGCCGCAGACCTTCATGAACCTGTCGGGCGACTGCATCGGGCCGAGCCTGCGCTTCTACAAGCTGCCGCTGGAAGCGCTGGTCGTGGTGCATGACGAGATCGATCTTGCGGCAGGCAAAGTGAAAGTCAAAACCGGCGGCGGCGATGCGGGGCAGAACGGGTTGCGTTCCATAACCGCCACCTTGGGTCCGGACTATCGCCGCGTGCGGTTGGGCATCGGCCATCCCGGCGAGAAGTCGCGAGTGTCGGGCCATGTGCTGCAGAATTTCTCGAAAGAAGATATCGACTGGCTGCGACCGCTGGTCGGCGCCATGGTCGAAGCGGCGCCGCTGCTGGCACGCGACGACGATGCCGGATTCATGAGCAAGGTGGCGCTGCTGACCGCGCCTGTTAAACCACCGAAGAAGAAAGATACCGAGTAATGGGTTTCAAATGCGGAATCGTGGGCCTGCCCAATGTCGGCAAGTCCACTTTATTTAATGCATTGACGCAAACTGCGGCAGCGCAGGCGGCCAATTATCCGTTCTGCACCATTGAGCCCAATGTCGGCGACGTGGCGGTGCCCGATCCGCGTCTTGAGACGCTGGCCGGGATCGCCGGTTCGCAGGAGATCATTCCCACCCGCATCACCTTTGTCGACATCGCCGGCCTGGTGCGCGGCGCCTCCAAGGGCGAAGGGCTGGGCAACCAGTTTCTCGCCAATATCCGCGAGGTCGATGCCGTGGCGCATGTGCTGCGCTGTTTCATCGATGACGACATCACCCATGTCGAAGGCAAGATCGACCCCGTCGCCGATGCCGAGACGGTGGAAACCGAACTGATGCTGGCTGACCTGGAGAGCCTCGAAAAGCGGTTGAAGCCGCTGGAGAAAAAAGCCAACAGCGGCGAAAAGGAAGCCAAGGAACAGTTAGCGCTGATGATGAAGGCGGTGACCTTGCTGCGCGAAGGCAAGCCCGCCCGCCGCGCCGATCTGGCGCCGGAAGAACGCGCACCCTATTCCCAGTTGGGCCTGATGACGGCCAAGCCGGTTCTGTATGTCTGCAATGTCGAGGAAGGCAGCGCCGCCACCGGCAACGCGATTTCCGCCAAGGTCGAAGCCATGGCCAAAGCCGAGGGCGCGCGCAGCGTCGTGATCAGCGCCAAGATCGAGGAAGAGATCGCGCAAATGCCGATGGAAGATCGCAAGGATTTTCTCGACAGCCTGGGGCTGGAAGAGCCCGGCCTGAACCGGCTGATCCGCACCGGCTATGACCTGCTGAATCTGCTGACCTTCTTCACAGTCGGTCCGAAGGAAACGCGCGCATGGACCGTGACCAGGGGCTCAAAAGGCCCGCAGGCGGCGGGCGTGATCCATACCGATTTCGAGCAAGGCTACATCCGCGCTGAAACCATTGCCTATCCCGACTATGTCGCGGGCAAGGGCGAAGCGGGCGCGCGCGAAGCGGGCAAGTTCCGGCTGGAAGGCAAGGAATACGTCGTCGCCGACGGCGACGTCATGCATTTTAGGTTTGCGAACTAAGGTTTGCGGAAAGAGCTAGAATCGCAACATATTGGTGACAGCCATAGACAACGGATATAGGTCGGTGTGCTGCCAATTTCTGACGAATTACAGAGGCAACGCCTCGCAGTTCTTGCAACGATAGAAACAGACCCTTATCGCAGTGCAACTACGATAGGGATTGAGGAAGTGCTTGATGCGCACTACCTAATAGCAGATCTGTTTGCAGCCAGAGGCCAGAGCTTCGTTGCCGTTGGGCCCGCTAGAATAGAACTTCTGCATTCTGCACTGCATCGTCAATTCGTAGTTTTAGGCGGCCGTCCCAAATGGAGCACGCCCTCAGAAATAGCTGCGACCGTGCTTTTTGGCATTGCCAAAAACCACGCATTCTACGACGCCAACAAAAGAACGGCATTAGTGTCTGTCTTATGGCTACTTTTTGAAAAATACAATCTGTCGCCCACGGCTTCTCAAAAAGCATTGGAAGACTTTGTCGTCGATGTAGCCGACGATCAGCTTGCAGAAAAATACGCGCGCTGCAAAGCAAGTAAACAATCCGGAGACCCTGATGCCGAAGTTCGCTTCATCGCATATTGGATAAAAGAAAATACGAGAAAGATGCAGAATGATTATCGAACGATAACATTTAGGGAATTAAGAAAGATAATGCGTCGATATAATTTCGAATTTGAAAATCCAAAAGACAACCAAATCGATATCGTCAACGTAGAACAGCATTCTGGTTTATTTGGAATCGGAGCGAGAGAAGTTCGAAAACGTGTTGGTCGTATTGGTTATCACTCGGAAACAACGCAAGTTGCAAAAAGCGATATTAAAAAACTTCGTGAACGATGCGGCCTTACATTCAAAAGCCATATGGTCGATTCCCTGGAATTCTATGATGGGGTCAATCCAATGAACTTTCTTCTGGCCGAGTATCAAGACATACTGGTTAGTCTAGCAGACCGTTAGTTACCTCAGTGAAGCCTCGATATTGCCGCCGTCGACCGTGACGACAGCCGCCGTCGTCTTGCTGGCGGTGGCGAGATAGACAAAAGCGTCTGCCACGTCTTCCGCCGTGACTTCGCGCTTCAGAAGATTGCCCGCCATATAGTCGCTTTCCGACACGCCGCGCGCCGCGGAACGCTTGGCCACCATGTCGTCGGTGAGCAGGCCGGAACGGATGCGGTCGGCGTTCACGGCGTTGGCGCGGATGCCGTCCTTGCCATGGTCCAGCGCATATTGCTTGACCAGGAACAGGGTGGCGGCCTTCGGCAAGCCGTAGGGGCCGAAATCCTTGCCCGGATTGACCGCCTGCTTCGACGTATTGAACAGCAGCACACCGAACGTGCCCTGCGCCAGCATGATGCGGGTGGCGTGCTGGGCGACGGCCTGGTGGGCCCAGAAATTCAACTCGAATGACTTGCGCAGGGTCTCGTCATCGACATGGCCGATGGTGCCCTGCCAGGCTGCGCCGGCATTCGACACCACGATGTCCACGCCGCCAAAGGCGGAGACAACGGCATCGAACGCCTTGCGAACGCTCATCGGGTCGGTGACGTCGCACTGGACCGCCAATGTCTTGCCGCCGATCTTTTTCGCAGCGACCTTTGCCGCATCCAGATCGCGGTCGAGGATGGCGACTTCGGCGCCCTGCTTCGCCATGGCCTTGGCGGTGGCGGCGCCGATGCCGCTGGCGCCGCCGGTGATGACAGCGACCTGGCGCGACAACGCCTTTTCGTTCGACTTGCCCAGCTTGGCCTGTTCCAGCGACCAGTATTCCACTTCGAACATGTCGAATTCGCTGATCGAGCGGTATTCGCCCATGGCTTCGGCGTCGGTGATGACGGCGACGGCGTTCTCGGCGATGTCGGCGGCGATGGCGG
>DASYCS010000418.1:0-5364 GCA_036500025.1 Mesorhizobium sp.
GATGCTTCCCTTGACCGGAAGTTCAACTTCCACACCGTTCGCGTCGGCGTAAACTACAAGTTCTGATCGAAGACACTCCAGTCGATCGAAGGCCTCGGCGAAAGCCGGGGCCTTTTTTCGTCTGGCCGTTTCGTGGTCCGCGGCCGATGCGACCGGGGTGAGGCTGGGCGGATTTTCGTGGACAGATGCGCCGGGTGCTGCTTTGCCGGCCTGCGCCGCAACCTTGCTTGGTGAAGCTCGGCCCAGCTCGGCCATCTCGGAGAGGCTGTTACAGCGCGATTAGCGGCGGCAGATCGTCGTCCACTTCGACGCCGGCCTGAACGATCGCCGAGGATGCCGGGGCCTTCAATGTCCAGCGGACATGGCCTTGGCTGCGTTCGAGCGTGGCCATTCCGTTGACGGACGCCGGCGTTACGCGCTGCAAGACGACACTGCCGAAGCCGCGGTGATTGCCGTCTTCTTCCTGCTCGGTGTGGGCGGATGTTTCGTCCCAGACTATCGAAAGCTCCCGCTGATCGGGCGCTTGCGGGCCGATTTCCCAGCTTACCGAAATTCGCCCGGCGCTGTCGGCCAGCGCGCCATATTTCGCGGAATTCGTTCCAAGTTCGTGAAAAGCCATGCCGAGATACTGCACCGCGCTCGGCAGCAGGGTCAAAAGAGGACCGGACAGGGTGATCTGCTCTTCATGGCCGAATGGCTTCAGGTGCTCCTCGATCAGGTCGAACAGGCTTGCGCCCTGCCAGTCGGCGGATACCAGCAGATCGTGGGACCGCGACAAGGCCATGATGCGGTCGCGCATCTGTTTTTCGAAGTCCTGCGGGTTGGTCGCCCGCTTGGCGGTCTCGCGGACCATGGAAATGATCACGGCGAACTGATTTTTGACGCGGTGGTTGACCTCGCGCATCAACAGGCGGATGCGGCGTTCGCTTTCCTTGGCCTGCGAGATGTCGCGGGCAATCTTGGAAGCGCCGATGATCTCGCCGGCGGCGTTCTTGATCGGCGATATCGTCAGCGATACCGGCACCTGGGTGCCATCCTTGCGCAGGCGCATGGTGTCGAAGGTTTCCACCCGCTCGCCGCGCCGGACGCGCTCGATGATGTCGATTTCCTCGGCGTGCCGGTTTTCGGGGATGAGGATCAGAATGGAACGTCCGATGGCCTCTTCGGCGGTATGGCCAAAAAGCCTTTCGGCGGCGCGGTTCCAGTTGGTGATGGTGCTGTTGAGGTCTTTTCCGATGATCGCGTCGGAAGACGAATCGACGATCGCCGCAAGCCGCGCGTCCGCATCCGTGAAGAGGGCCGAATTCTTATCGTCTGATTTTTCCATGGCACGGTTTCTAGCACAGGTGATGAACCGATCAATCTGGCGTGCGAAAGCTCGCATGGTTAAAGCGCCCTTAACCTTCCTGCCGATAGTCTGACGACCGAATCTGCCGGACGCAAGCGCGTCGCATCAGGCAATGACAGACGAGGAAGGACGCATGCGTTCAGGGGCTTCAGCACAGCTTGCGCTGACCGAGACGGTGGGGCACGGCATCCAGGCGTTCGCGCGGCGTCAGGTCGGGCGGCTCGCGGGGGCGGCGCTGTTTGGCGCGGTGGCCTTCGGGATCGCCAGCCTGGCGACATGGAACGTCGCCGATCCCAGCTTCTCGCACGCTACCGATAACATCGTCACCAATGCGATGGGCTATCCGGGCGCGGTGTTTTCCGATCTCGCCATGCAGTTCTTCGGTCTTTCCGCCGTTGCCGGGCTGGTGCCCGCCGTCGTCTGGGGCTTTCTTTTGTTTTCGGCGCGCGGCGTCGATAAATTGCCGAAACGCGGGTTGGCCTGGTTCGGATTTGCCTTGCTGGCGGCGGCGATCGCCGGCTGCGTCGTGCCGCCGAAGACGTGGCCGCTGCCGACCGGGCTTGGCGGTGTTTTCGGCGACATGGTGCTGAAGGTGCCGGGCATCTTCGTCGGCGGTTATCCGACCGGAATTATCGCAAGCGTGCTGGCGGTGCTGTTCGTCGCGCCGGCCTTGTGGCTGTTCGCCTATGGATCGGCGCTGATTGCCCGCCGGAACGGCTTTGCCGTGATGGAACCGGCGGTTCGCGAACAAAACGACGCCGACCAGGCCTTGTTCGAGAACGAGGATGACGACGAGAGCGAAGGCATGCTGGCGCTGGGGGCGATCACCCATTGGTGGCTGTCGCTGCGCGCCTATATGCGCCGCCGCGCCGCACGGCGGCGGGAACGCGACGGCGACGATTTCGACCTTGAGCCGGCGCCGCGCGAAAGTGCGTGGCGGCGCGCCGCCGAGCGCGTGGAAGTGGCCGAAATCGCCGAGGCGCGAATGAGTTCGAACGGCCGCGCGCGCGTCGAGCCGGAGTTTTTCGCGGCGATGGTGAACGATCGCGGCAACGTGGCGGTTCATCCCGACGACGCTGATTTCTTCCAGGAAGAGGACCATTACAGCGACGAAGATTTGGGCTTCGCGCCCGCGCCGCCGGTCCAGCGCCGCGCCGCGCCCGATGCGAATGTGCAGGCCTATAGATCGCCAGCCGGGGCCAAGATCGATGCGCCGGCTTCGCGGCCGGTGGAAGGCACGCGCGTCCAGCGCGAGGCGCAGACATCGCTGATCGGCGCCGATCATTTCGAGATGCCGTCGCTGCATTTCCTGTTGCAGCCGCCAAGCGTGGTGCGCGACGCCAGCCTGTCCAAGGACGCGCTGGAGCAGAATGCGCGCCTGCTGGAGGGCGTGCTGGAGGATTTCGGCGTCAAGGGCGAGATCATTCATGTCCGCCCCGGTCCGGTGGTCACGCTTTACGAGCTGGAGCCGGCGCCCGGCATCAAGTCATCGCGCGTCATCGGCCTGTCCGACGATATCGCCCGCTCGATGAGCGCCATCGCCTGCCGCGTTGCGGTGGTGCCGGGGCGCAACGCCATCGGCATCGAACTGCCCAACGCCAAGCGCGAGACGGTTTACTTGCGCGAAATCATGGCCAGCCGCGACTTCGAGCAGACCAAGGCCAAACTCGCTTTGGCGCTGGGCAAGACCATCAATGGCGAGGCGGTGATCGTCGACATCGCCAAGATGCCGCATGTGCTGGTTGCCGGCACCACCGGTTCGGGCAAGTCGGTGGCCATCAATACGATGATCCTGTCGCTGCTCTACAAGATGACGCCGCAACAGTGCCGCCTCATTATGATCGACCCGAAAATGCTCGAACTTTCCGTCTATGACGGCATTCCGCACCTTCTGACGCCGGTGGTGACCGATCCGAAGAAGGCCGTCGTCGCGCTCAAATGGACGGTGCGCGAGATGGAGGACCGTTACCGCAAGATGTCGAAGGTCGGGGTGCGCAACATCGACGGCTTCAATGCCCGCGTCGCGCAGGCCGACAAGAAGGGCGAGAAGATTTCGCGCACCGTGCAGACCGGCTTCGACCGGCAGACCGGCGAGGCCATCTACGAGACGGAAGCGCTCGACCTTGAGCCGATCCCCTATATCGTCGTCATCATCGACGAGATGGCCGACCTGATGATGGTGGCCGGCAAGGATATCGAAGGGGCGGTGCAGCGGCTGGCGCAGATGGCGCGCGCCGCCGGCATCCACGTCATCATGGCGACGCAGCGCCCTTCGGTCGATGTCATCACCGGCACGATCAAGGCCAACTTCCCGACGCGCATCTCCTTCCAGGTGACGTCGAAGATCGACAGCCGCACCATTCTGGGCGAGCAGGGCGCGGAGCAGCTGCTCGGCATGGGCGACATGCTGTACATGGCCGGCGGCGGCCGCATCCAGCGCGTCCACGGCCCGTTCGTGTCGGATGACGAGGTTGAAAAGATCGTCGCGCACCTGAAGCTTCAGGGCGTGCCGGAATATCTCGACGCCATCACCGAGAGCGACGAGGACGACGACGAGGAAACGTCCGGCAAGGGCGGTTCGGGCGGCGGCAACAGCAATTTCGACGATTCAGACGATCCTTACGACCAGGCGGTGGCCGTGGTGCTGCGCGACGGCAAGGCCTCGACCAGCTACATCCAGCGCCGGCTCGGCATCGGCTATAACCGCGCCGCCTCGATCATCGAGAAGATGGAGCAGGAAGGCATTGTCGGCCCAGCGAACCATGCGGGAAAACGCGAGATACTGGTGCCGACGGAGGACGACAAGTTTTAGGCCTTTGCGGCGGCCGCTCGCCGCTGGATGGGAACCTTGCCGGGACACATGGGTTTAGCAGCGGCTCGCCAAACTAAAGCCCAACTGGGCGGCCAGATTCAAGCCAGACTGGAATCAGACGAAAGCGACAGGCATGACCCATTCTTCCTTTGCGCCCACCCGCCGCCAGCTGCTTGGCCTGGGGCTGACGCTCGCAGGGGCTGCCGCGATGAACCTGGCGCCCAGCTTTCTGCTGCTGGCGCAGGCGCAGGCGGCGGTTCCCGCCACCGCGCAGAAGATCGCCGACCACTTTTCCTCGGTGAAGTCGATGACCGGCGAATTCGTGCAGTTCGGCCCCAAGGGCGAGCAGACCGGCGGCAAATTCTATCTGGAGCGTCCGGGCAAGATACGGTTCAACTATGACGGCTCGTCCAGGTTCCAGGTGATTTCGGATGGCGAATCGGTGGTGATCCTCAACCAGAAGATGCGGACTTCCGACCTCTACCCGCTTTCGAAAACGCCGCTCAAGCTGCTGCTCGACGAGCGGATCGACCTTTCCGGCGACAAAGTGAAGAGCGTCAAGGAAGAGGACGACCTGACGACGATCCAACTGGCCGACAAGTCGGTGTTCGGCAATTCGAGGATCACCATGATGTTCGATCCGAAAACCTACGAACTGCGCCAGTGGACCATCACCGACGCGCAGGGCAAGGATACGACGGTAATGATCTTCAATACCAAGGAAGGCGTCAGCTTCGCCGCCGACACGTTCAAGATCGACTATACCGCCAACCGCGAACTCAACACGCCGACCAGGTCGCGTTGATATTTTTCGCTTGGCGGCGCTGGCTGCGCCGATAGTTGTGGAAAGCCCGGTGCGCCTTGCGTGATGCAGCCACGCGGCTTGTTTTCAGCCGCACAGGCTGGCAGGTTCCGCGCAAACTTGCGCCGGACACCAGCCATGCCCTTCACCATCGCCACCTGGAACATCAATTCGGTGCGGCTGCGCATGCCGCTGGTCGAGAAGCTTTTGATTGAGCAGGCGCCGGATGTGCTGTGCCTTCAGGAAACCAAGTGCCCGGACGATCTTTTCCCGTTCGACGCCTTCCGGGCTCTCGGCTACGGGCACATCGCCATTCATGGCCAGAAGGGCTATCACGGCGTGGCGACGGTGGCACGGCGGCCGCTTGAAATCGTCGAGAAGCGGCGCTTTTGCGAAATCGAG
>DASYCS010000419.1:0-7413 GCA_036500025.1 Mesorhizobium sp.
GTCAAGCAGCTCAAGCTTGCCGACACGCGCAAGATCGAAGCGCCCTATGGCGTGCTGCCGGACCTGAAGCAGATCGATTTCTCGCGCGACGTGGTGTTCACCTGGAACGGCACCACCTCCGGCGTGCGTGTGCCGAACGCCGGTTTCATTGCGGCCGACCGCCAGGGCCTGACCATCTGCGACGCCACTTCGGCGGCTTTCGCGCAGAAGCTGGATTTCGAAAAGCTCGATGTCGTCACCTTCTCCTGGCAGAAGGCGCTGGGCGGCGAAGGCGCGCACGGCATGCTTATCCTGTCGCCCCGCGCCGTCGCGCGGCTGGAAAGCTACAAGCCGGCATGGCCTCTGCCCAAGATTTTCCGCCTGACCTCCAACGGCAAGCTGATCGAAGGCATCTTCAAGGGCGAAACCATCAACACGCCCTCGATGCTATGCGTCGAGGACTATCTCGACGCGCTCATCTGGGCGAAGGACATTGGCGGGTTGGACGCCCTCGTCGCCCGCGCCGACAAGAACGCCGCGGTGATCGACCGCTTCGTGCAGAAATCGTCATGGCTTGGCCATCTGGCGGCCGACGAGGCATCGCGCTCCAACACCTCGGTCTGCCTGTCCATCGTCGATCCCGAAATCACCGCGCTCGATGCCGACGGCCAGGCGGCCTTCGCCAAGCGGCTGGTGTCGGCGCTCGACAAGGAGGGCGTGGCCTTCGACATTGGCCATTACCGCGACGCCCCGCCCGGCCTTCGCATCTGGTGCGGCGCGACCGTCGAGGCTGCCGACCTCGAAGCGCTGATGCCGTGGCTCGACTGGGCTTTTTCCCAGCAAAAGGCCGCGCTGAAACAAGCAGCATAACGCTCTTACCCTCCCCGTTGTGGGGGGGGTCGGACCGCAGGTCCGGGTGGGGTACGCCCCCACCGGCATTTCACCATTTCCCCAGCCGGTCGCATTGCGGCCGACCTCCCCGCAAGGGGAGATAGGCTAATCGCAAAGGATATTCCCATGCCCCGCGTTCTCGTTTCCGACAAACTCTCCCCCACCGCTGTGCAAATCTTCAAGGATCGCGGCGTCGAGGTCGATTATTTGCCCGATCTGGGCAAGGACAAGGAAAAGCTGCTCGAAGTGATCGGCCAGTATGACGGCCTGGCCATCCGCTCGGCCACCAAGGTCACCGAAAAGCTGATTGCCGCGGCGAAGAACCTGAAGGTCATCGGCCGCGCCGGCATCGGCGTCGATAATGTCGACATTCCCGCCGCCTCGCGGCGCGGCATCATCGTCATGAACACCCCTTTCGGCAATTCCATCACCACCGCCGAACATGCGGTCGCCATGATCTTCGCGCTGGCCCGCCAGATACCGGAGGCCAACGCGTCCACCCATGCCGGCAAGTGGGAGAAGAACCGCTTCATGGGCACCGAGATCACCGGCAAGACGCTGGGCATCATCGGTTGCGGCAATATCGGCTCGATCGTGGCGGCGCGTGGCGTCGGCCTGAAGATGCATGTCATCGCCTTCGACCCGTTCCTGTCCGACAAGCGCGCCGAGGAACTGGGCGTCGACAAGGTCGAGCTGGACGAGTTGTTCGCCCGCGCCGATTTCATCACCCTGCATACGCCGATGACGGAAAAGACCAAGGGCATCATCAATGCCGACGCGATCGCGCAGATGAAGGACGGCGTGCGCATCATCAACTGCGCGCGTGGCGGGCTGGTCGTCGAGGCCGACCTTATCGCGGCACTGAAGAGCGGCAAGGTGGCGGGCGCCGGCATCGATGTCTTCGAAACAGAGCCGGCTACGGAAAGCCCGCTTTTCGGCATGGAAAACGTGGTGGCGACCCCGCATCTCGGCGCTTCGACGGCCGAAGCGCAGGAAAACGTCGCGCTGCAAGTGGCCGAGCAGATGTCCGACTACCTCATCAAGGGCGCGGTCACCAACGCCATCAACATGCCGTCGATCACGGCCGAGGAAGCGCCCCGGCTGAAGCCCTTCGTCAAGCTGGCCGAAGTGCTTGGCGCGTTCGTCGGCCAGGTGACGGAAGACCCGATCACGGAAGTCGAAATCCTGTTCGACGGCTCGACCGCGACCATGAATACCCGCGCCCTCATCAGCGCCGCGCTTGCCGGCCTGATCCGGCCGCAGGTGTCGGACGTCAACATGGTGTCGGCCCCCATCATGGTGAAGGAGCGCGGTATCATCGTCGCCGAGGTCAAGCGCGACAAGTCAGGCGTGTTCGACGGCTACATCAAGGTGACGGTGACCACGGAAAAGATGACGCGCTCCATCGCCGGCACCTGCTTCTCCGACGGCAAGCCGCGCTTCATCCAGATCAAGGGCATCAACCTCGACGCCGAGGTCGGCGCCCACATGCTCTATACGACCAATGCCGACGTTCCCGGCATTATCGGTCTGCTCGGCACGCTGTGCGGCGAAAACAACGTCAACATCGCCAACTTCCAACTTGGCCGCGACCATCAGGGCGGCGATGCCATCGCCCTGCTCTATCTCGATGCGCCTTTTCCCGAAAATGTTCTGGCGCAGGTGCGTTCGAACAAATCGATCGATTCGGCAAAGCGGCTACAGTTCGATGTAGCCTGAAGACAGGTGGCGCGGGCCTTCGGGTCCGCGCAACCTGCGCCGGTTAAGTAATATTTGCGGGCTTGTTGAAGACGCGCATCGTCAGGCCTGCGAGGACATGCCCAGTTCAAGGCTTGCCTGATAGGCGGTCAGATCGGTAATCGCACGGCGCGCAACGCCGCTGTCCATCGCCGCCTTCGCAACCGCCGGCGCGATCCGCAGGATCAGCCGGGGATCGAAAGGCGACGGGATAAGCCGGGTGCGATCCAGCGTCACCGGCCCGGCAGCCGTCGGCGGCTCAAGTCCAGGTTCGCGCGCAAGCTGGGCGATCGCCTCCACAGCCGCCCGTTTCATCGGCTCGTTGATCGCCGTCGCCTCGACATCGAGTGCACCCCGGAAAATGAACGGAAAACACAGCACGTTGTTGACCTGGTTGGGATAGTCCGACCGGCCGGTGCAGATCAGCGCGTCGGGCCGCTCCGCAATCGCCAGCTCCGGCATAATTTCGGGAACAGGGTTGGACAGAGCGAGGATCAACGGATCGCGCGCCATGCCGCGTATCATCTCCGGCTTGAGTGCGCCCGCCTGCGACAGGCCGACATAGATATCGGCGCCCTCCATCACATCGGCCAGATGGGTAGCCTCGGTTTCCTGCGCGAAGGCACCGCGCCAGCGGTCAACCGTTGCGATGCGCTTTGTCGTGACCAGCCCGCCCCGGTCGGCGATCCAGATGTTTTCGCGCCTGGCGCCAAGCTCAAGCAGCATATCCATGCAGGCAATGGCCGCCGCACCGGCACCCGACGTGCATATCTTGACCTTGGCAATATCCTTGCCGATCAGGTGCAGCGCATTGACGACCGCCGCCGCAACGATGATCGCGGTGCCATGCTGGTCGTCGTGAAAGACCGGGATGTTCATGCGCGCGCGCAGCGCCTCCTCGATCTCGAAACAGTCCGGCGCCTTGATGTCTTCGAGGTTGATGCCGCCGAAGCTTGGCTCAAGCGGCGCGACGATATCGACGAAGCGCTTCGGATCGGTCTCGTCGACCTCGATATCGACGCTGTTGATCCCGGCGAATTTCTTGAAAAGCACCGCCTTGCCTTCCATTACCGGCTTGCTGGCAAGCGCCCCGATATTGCCGAGGCCGAGTACCGCCGTGCCGTTCGAGATGACAGCCACGAGGTTGCCCTTCGACGTGTAGCGATAGGCCTGCGCCGGGTCGGCGGCAATCTCCTCGCAAGGCGCGGCAACGCCCGGAGAATAGGCGAGCGCCAGGTCGCGCAGGCTGGCCAGCGGCTTGGTCGGCGTCATCTCGATTTTGCCGGGCTTGGGATATTCATGGAAATGCAAGGCAGCGGCGCGCAAGTCGGATTGAGTTTCCTGGGACAAAATGCGGTTTCCTCCTGGTTTGCTGATGATTGCGGACGCAAATGGCCCCAGCGGTCCGGCTTCCCGGACCGCTGCCGATGCTCCGTGACGGGATGCGGTTACGCTTCAGATGGTTCGGGGTTCGAACGGCACGCCGACCGAAAAACCGACCTTTCGAAGCTGTTCGAACGTGCTGGCGGGAATCGGAATGCCGGAAGTTTCCCGGATTGCCTCCGTTTCGCTGGCGCGCTGGCCGGGATAGCGGCTGCCTTCCCCGCTCGCCGACAGATAAGTTCCGATCCATTGCGCGACATGGGCGTCGAAGGCTTCCCTGCCGATGACCGATTGCGGATTGATGACCATCAGGAACGCGCTGACATTGCCGGCGCTGCTGGTCGCCCCGTGGGTCGCGGCGCTGTCGGCGGTCAGCGAGCCGGTCAGGCTGCCGGCCAGAACCTGCACCATCATGGCGATGCCGACGCCCTTGTGGCCGGCCACGGGGCGCATCGCGCCCTGAAGGGCCAGCTGCGGGTCGTTGGTCGGCTTGCCGTCCGGCCCGATTGCCCAGCCGTCGGGAATCGTGGTTTTTCCGTCGCTGATTGCTTGCAGCAGATTGCCGCGCGCCACCACGCTGGTCGCCATGTCGAACACCAGCGGCGCTTGCCCTTTCACCGGGCAGGCAAACGCAATCGGGTTGTTGCCGATGGCCGGTCGTGACGATCCCTCCAGCGCCATCAGCGGCGGCGTCTCCTGGCAGATCATCGCCACCATGCCGCGCTCGGCTGCCTCTAATGCATATTGCCCGATGGCCGCCAGATGGCCGCTGCGTCGTATGAAGCAGTTAACCACGCTCGTTTGCGCCGCGCGCGCCGCCGCCTCATGGACAGCCTTCATGCCGACCGACTGTCCAAGCCCGCCATCGCCGTCCACGTAAAGCACGCCGTCGCGCAGTTCCATGCTGCCATCTGGCCTGGCGTTCAGTTCCCCGCTGCGCAGCTTGTCGACATAGCCCGAAACGCGGCCGATGCCGTGCGTGTCGATGCCGCGCAGATTGGTGCGGATCAGCACGCGCGCGGTCTCGTCCGCATCCTTGGCGGCCACGCCCTGCGATTGCAGGACCGACGAAATCCACCGCCTGAGATCGTCGGGGCGGAAACATGCATTCTCTTTGGACATCGGTGCTCTCGGCTGGAGGAATGAAGCGGCCTTAAGGCTAGAAGCCGACGGCGAAGCCATCCTTGCGGTGGTCGGAACCGGCAATATAGCCGCCCTCGATGCGCTGGATCAGCTGCGCGCCGCCGAAGCCGAAGGCCGTGTCGACGCGCTCGGGCTGGATGATATGGCCGCGCGCCTTGAGGCCTTCGATGGCGCTTTCGTTCATCGTGCTTTCCACCGCCACCTTGAGGCCGTCCAGCACGCGCCAGCGTGGAGCGTCGCTCGCCAGCTGCGGGTTCTGCTTCCACAATTGGGTGCGCAGCAGCATCTGGACATGGCCCTGCGACTGCATCGGCCCGCCCATCACGCCGAAGCTCATCAGCGGCTGGTCGCCGCGCATGACAAAGCCCGGTATGATCGTATGGAACGGGCGCTTGCGCGGTCCGACACGGTTTGGATGCCCGGCCTCCGTCACGAAGCTCAAGCCGCGATTCTGCATGCTGATGCCAGTGCCCGGAATGACGACGCCCGAGCCGAAGCCGTTGAAATTCGACTGGATGTACGAAACCATCATGCCGCTGTCGTCGGCGGCCGTTACATAGACGGTGCCGCTGTCGCGCGGCGCGCGCGCATGCGGCGTGCCGGCGCGGTCGGGGTTTATTTCCTGCGCCCTGCCCTTCAGATAGTCGGCCGAAATCAGTTCCTCGACCGAGAACGGCATGTGGTCGGGGTCGCTGACATAGCGGTTGGCATCGGCAAAGGCGATCTTCATCGCCTCGATCTGGAGATGCAGCGCCTCGGCGCTGTCGGGTTCGTAGCGTGCAACATCGGTGTTGCTGAGGATGCCAAGCGCCATCAGCGCCGAAATGCCCTGCCCGTTCGGCGGGATTTCATGGAGCTGCACATCCTGGAAGCCAACCGAAGCGGTGCCGCACCAATCCAGCCGGTGCCGGTTGAGATCGTCGAGGCTCAGCGCCGCATCATGCTGCTTGGCATAGGCGGCGATCTTCTCGGCCAGTTCGCCGCGATAGAACGCCTCGCCCTTCGTCCTGGCGATGAGTTCGATGCTGTTGGCCATATCCTGGCTCGAAAAAATCTCGCCGGCTTTGGGCGAACGTCCATTCGGCATGAAACATTCGCGGAAGCCCGGCTGGTCCTGCACGGCCGCCGCCCGCTCGCCCCAAAGCGTTGCGATGACGGGGGAAACGGCAAAACCGTTGCGCGCATAGTTGATCGCCGGCTTGGCCAGTTCTTCCAGCGGCAAGCGCCCGAATTTCTGCGACAGCTCCACCCAGGCCGACACCATGCCGGGAACGGTGACGCTTTCCCAGCCGCGGTCCGGCATCTTGTCATGCCCGGCGAAACGCTGCTCGGTCCAGCCCTCCGGCGCCCGGCCCGACGCGTTGAGGCCGTGCAACTGCTTGCCATCCCAGATGATGGCGAACGCGTCGCCGCCCAGTCCGTTGCCGGTCGGCTCCGTGACGATCAGCACCATGGCGGCGGCAAGGGCTGCATCGACGGCGTTGCCGCCCTTGGCCAACATCTGCAAGCCCGCCTGCGCGGCAAGCGGCTGCGAGGTCGAGACGACATTGCGCGCCAAAAGCGGCGAGCGCTGCGAGGGATAGGAAAAGCTGAAATTCATGTCGGTCATGTCAGGTCACTCCGCCGGTATGGCGCTGAGGGAAAGCGGTTGAGGTTGGATGGAGGATCAGCCGGAAATAACGGCGACGGCCTCGACTTCGATCAGCGTGCCGAAGTGAAGCTCGCTGGCCCCGACCACGGCGCGCGACGGCCGATGCTCGCCGATCCATTCCTTGTAGAGGATGTCGAAATCCTTCCAGTGCTCCATGTCGGTCACGAACACGCGAATCTGCACCAGCGACGAGCGCGACGCGCCGATCTGGCGCAGGCAGGCGTCGATATTGTCGAGAACACGCTGGACCTGATCCTTGAAAGGCTGGTCCGACAGCACCTTGCCCGACGGATCGATCGGCAGCTGGCCCGAAAGAAAGGCGAGGTTTCCGGCTATGTTGACATGCGAATAATGCCCGCCCGGCGGCGAAAGGCCCTCGGCATTGACGCTTTTAATGTTCGTGGAAGCCACTTGTTTCTCCAGTCTTCAGCGCTCGCGCAGGCGCATGTTATGACGCGAATATCTGGTCCATGCTCGCGCTGGTCTTGAGGCCCGAACCGGTCAGCACCACCACCGTGGATTGCCCCGGCTGGATGAAGCCCTGTTCGGTAAGCTGCGCGATGGCGGCAGCGGAAACCGCGCTTGTCGGCTCGCAGTAGAACCCCATCGCCGCCAGCTCCCGCGTAGCC
>DASYCS010000420.1:0-2373 GCA_036500025.1 Mesorhizobium sp.
TTGGCAAGCGTGTTGAACTTCGACATGTCGCGAGCCGGCCAGCCGGGGTAACGCGTCCATGGCGTCGAAGCGGCATTCGGGCCCAAATCGAGAGGCGCGGGCCGCTTCTGCTGGGCATTCGCGTCAGAACCGGGTGCAACAACAAAAGCGGCCGCCGCGACCAATATCGCTGCCGCCACGCCGCCTGCCAAAATTCGTTCGCGCGTCATCCGATCCTCCACGATATTTATTGTCGTCACTACGCCGCGTAATCGGCGGCGCAGCGCATCAAGCCACGGTGATTTTTTCTTCCGCGGTCGTGACGCTGCCATCGTCGTCGGTCCAGGAGAACTTGAAGGTGCCGCTCTCCTCCACCTTGGCGGTGAACTGGAGATATGGATTGGCGGCGACGGCCGGTTCGATGCTCGCCGAGAACACCGGCTTGCCGTTGAACTCGGCGGTGAACTTGTTGATGATCTTGCGCGGGATGGTCTTGCCGTCTTTGTCCTTCGTCAGACCAGTCAACATGACATGCGGTATCAACGTCTTGATCTCGATGATCTCGCCCTTCTTGGCTTCTTTGGGTAGTTTGAGCCGCGGTTTTTCCGCCATCATGGTCTCCTGAAGCTCTGAAATTCAAAATCGGAAACGGGAAAGAAATCAGCCGCCGCAGCCGCCGATGGTGACCTTGACCTGCTTCTGCCCGGTGTAGAATTCGCCCTTACTGGTTTTCGCTACCACGACGATGTTCTGCGTCGCCGCAAGCCGGATACGGGTCTGTGCTTCGGCCTTGCCGGACAGTGGCGTGAAGTGGAAAGTCACAACGCCCGGGTTCGGATTGCCCTCAGAGACGACCAGTACATCGCTGACATAATTCTCGGCGGTCATCGGCGCGTCGACCGAAACGGTCAGCGGCACGGTGTTGCCGTTCTCGGCAATTTCCGGGAGCTCGATGGTAATTTTGCCTTTGGTGGCTTCCTTGCCGCCCGTGAACTTGGCAACTTCGTCGGCGGCTTCCTTGGCCGCGGCCTGCGCGCCCTGGCTCCAGCCGACGACGCCAAGCGTCACGGCACCGGCGCCAACGGCCAGCGCAGCGCGACGGGTGAGTTTCCGCATCGAGACTTCCTCCCGAATCAATATGTAGGAGCCAACCGCCCCAGTCGCGCCGAACATAGCCACGAGAGGTTACGGGTTCAAATCGTATTCATTAAAAAGAATATACATGCTGTTGCACTGCACACACGCAGCATAAAATTCAGCTTGGCAGGGATTTGACGAAGTCCCGGAAACTCTTTGTCTCGTAGGCCTTTTCCTTGACGAAGCGAAACATCGCCAGGAAGTCCTCCGGCCGCAGGTAACCGGGCGCGCGGGCGACCTCCCGCTTGGCCGGTGCAAGCGGTTTCAGGACCGCCGCGCGTTCGCCGAAAAACTGGAAAGTCGGCGTAAACCGCACGCCGTATTTGGCCGCCAGCTCCTTCTCCGACATCTCGGCACCGTCGAAATCGGTGACTTTGCGGGAGCCGATGATGTTGAGCTGCAGTATTTCGAAGTTATTCTTGATGTAGTCCGAGATTTTCGGCTGGGCGAAATTGACGAAATGCGTCTCCTTGCAATAGGGGCAGCCCTTGAGCTCCCACATGATCGCGAAGCGCTTGCCTTCCTTGGCCGCGCCTTCGAGATCGTCGCTAAGGTCCAGAAAACTCTCCAGAAACCACGGCTGCTTGTAGAGCCCGTCATCGGTCAGAATGGGCTCGTCGGCGCGCGCGGCGCCCAGGCCGGCCAGGCCGGAGCCCAAACTTGTGCCTAAACCTGCCGCCCCTACCAGTAGTGTGCGCCGGGTGAATGTCATGGTCTTAGAAGTATCCATGCTCGCGCCCGAGGTCTATATCCTCGGCCCGCAATTAAGGTGATCACCGATGTGGCGATGCTGGGCGCTTGGTACAACTCTTGGCGCAATTCTCTTTCTCGTGATCGCGGTGGCGCCCGCCAAAGCCGGCGATCTCGCTGACTTCAACGACCTGATGGAGGGGGTTACGAGCCATATTCGGGTCGCGCTCGGCTATCTCAGGACCGGGAATACCGATCTTGCGTCTCTGGAAATCGATCGTACCCGGGAGGCCTGGGGCAAGCTGCACCTGCACTTCGGCAGCCGGCGCCCGGAGATGTTCGAGACGAGCCCGCTGTACAAGAAAATCGTGACCGGCGTGAGCGCGCGCCTGATCGGTGCCGACCTGCTGCTCAATGCCGGACGTCCGGAAGCCGCGCTGGATTCCCTGAACGTATTGCGTGGCGAATTTTATGACTTGCGCAAAGGCAGCGGCATCGTGGTGCTGGCCGACTGCATCCGCGACGCCAGCACGGCAATGGACGCGCTGATGACCTACAACGACCGCG
>DASYCS010000421.1:0-2662 GCA_036500025.1 Mesorhizobium sp.
TTGCCGCCATCGACGACAGGCGTCGGATCGGGTTTTCACGCTTCCTCTATGCCCTTGGCATCCGCCATATAGGCGATACCAACGCCAAGCGGCTGGCGCGCCATTTCCTGTCCTTCCAGGCTTTGCGAGAGGCGGGCGAAAGCGCGGTGATGCCACAGGGCAAGGGCGACCCAGGCAATGCCGCATGGCAGGAACTGAACGGCATCAACGGCATAGGCGGCGTGGTTGCGGAGGCGCTGGTCGATTTCTTCGGTGAAGAACACAACCGCACCGTGGTCGACGCCTTGCTGGCCGAGGTGACGCCGCTGGACGAAGAGCCGGTCGGCGGGGTCGATTCGCCAGTTGCCGGCAAGACGGTCGTGTTCACCGGCGCGCTCGAAAAAATGTCGCGCGACGAAGCCAAGGCAATGGCCGAGAAGCTGGGCGCCAAGGTTGCCGGATCGGTGTCGAAGAAGACCGACTTGGTGGTGGCGGGGCCGGGGGCCGGCTCCAAGCTCAAGCTTGCTTCCGAACTGGGCATCGAAGTGATTGACGAGGATGCGTGGTTCACCCGGATCGGCAGGGTTGGTTGAGCGTGGATAGTTTCAAAGGTTTCGGTGAAAAGGCGTTTCCTTTTCTCAAGGCGCTCGATTTTCACCAAAGCCGCGAGTGGTTTGTCGAAAACAAGGATTTGTTCGAAACCGAACTGCGCGAGCCTCTGGGCGATCTGGTCGATACGCTGACGGTGCGGTTCGAGGCGGCGGGGATCGGCCTTAAGGGCGATCACAAGAAGTCGCTGTTTCGCATCAACCGCGATGTCCGGTTCGCCAAGGACAAGCGGCCCTATAACCGGCATGTTTCAGCAATCCTTTCGCCCGACGGCAGCAAGATGGAGCAGGGCGTGTTCTTCGTGCATATCGGGCTGGAGCGCTGCTTTGCTGCCATCGCCTGGTGGGGCGTGGCGCCTGAACTGTTGTTGGCCATGCGAAGGGCGATTGCGGACCGGCCGGGAGATTTTCGCGCCATGACCGCCGCGTTGAAGCGCAACGGTCTGGAGCTTGGCAGCGAAGGGGCGATGAAGCGAATGCCGCGCGGTTTCGAGCAGGTAGGCGACGCCGATCTTGCGGCGGCGATCCGCAACCGCCATTTCGTCGTGCGCCAGGAAATCGATCCGGCAGGCATCCATACAGCCGCGCTGGCGGATGAACTTTACGGTTTCGTTCAGCGTGCGCGCCCGCTGCTCGAATGGGGCAGGGCCATCGAAGGCAAGACGGCGGCACAATAAATCAACGCCCAACGATCACTTCGGCTGATGGCTGCACTCAGGCAAATTGGTGTGACAAGCCGGATGATGAACCGTAGATTTGCGGCTCCCAAGGAACAGTTCATGTCGGTGAATGCGATCGAAGGCTCGGGATCGAGCGAATTCTGGCAAGGCGTGCGCCTGAGCCTGCCCGTTGTCATTGCATCAGCGCCGTTTTCAATGCTGTTCGGCGCATTGGCCGTCGACAATGGTTTTTCGGTGTTCGAGGCGTTCTTGATGAGCGCCACGGTGTTTGGCGGCGCGTCGCAGATGGTCGGCATCGAACTGTTCGGGCACCAGGTCGCGCCATGGCTGATCGTTTTGTCGATCTTTGCCGTGAATTTTCGCCACGTTCTCTATTCGGCCGGCATTGGCCGCCGCATCGCGCACTGGCCGCCCATCCAGCAGGCGGTCGGATACTTCATCCTGACGGACCCGCAATTTGCCATTGCCGAGGCGCGGGCGGAAACCGGCAGGCAAGTCGGCTTCGTCTGGTATCTCGGCGTCGGCCTGCCGGTTTACCTGTTCTGGGTCGCTGAAACGGCGATCGGAGCGGTAATCGGCAAGATGATCCCCGATACCAGCGCGCTCGGCATCGACTTCCTGCTGCCGATCTATTTCCTCGGCCTCGTCATGGGCTTTCGCAAGCGGCCGCTCTGGCTGCCCGTGGTTATCGTCAGCGCCGCCGCTTCCATCCTTGCCTACAAGACGGTCGGCTCGCCATGGCACGTCACCATCGGTGCGCTGGCCGGCGTGTTGCTGGCGGTGCTGCTGCCGCCGGCCTATAGCGGCGTCGAACGCCGGACGGAGCATGAGGCATGAGCACGACGCTGTGGATCACGCTCTTTGCGGCTGTCGCCACCTATCTGACCCGCATTGGCGGGCATCTGGTGATTTCGCGGTTCAAGACCATTCATCCGCGCGTCGAGGCCGGGTTGAACGCGGTGCCGGCGGCGGTGCTGACCACGTTGGTCGCGCCCTCCATCCTGACGGCTGGTCCTGCCGAATGGGCGGCATTGGTCGTCACCGGGTTCGCCTCGTTGCGTGGCGGGCTGATGACGATGTTCCTGGCGGGGGCCGCGGTGCTGATTATCTGCCGGCAGTTCGTCGGTTAGGCGACGTGCGCCAGCGGCGCTGTCGCCTTTTCCAGCCAGGCGAGCGTTTGGCCATCGACCATCGGTCCGATCTCGGCCAGCACGCGGGCGTGGTAGGCATCCAGCCATTGCAATTCTTCCCGCGCGAGCAGATCGGTACGGATGAGCCGCTTGTCGATGGGCGCCAGCGTCAGCGTCTCGAAGGCGTGCATCGGCATATCGCCGCCCTCGATTGTCTCTGCTGGTGTGACCAGGATCAGATTCTCGATGCGGATGCCGTAGACGC
>DASYCS010000422.1:0-2442 GCA_036500025.1 Mesorhizobium sp.
GCCGGAACCGTAGGTGTTGGCCACCGGGCCGCGAATGACGTCGGCGGACTGGATGAGATCGGGATCGATCCAGAACGTGGACCCGGTGCCGTGGCCCGAACGGCTGAAGTCCTGCCTTGCGCCATCGACGATCACCTGAACGCGGCCGAAATCCTGAAGGCCGCGAATGTTGACGCTGGTGGCGACGCGCTTCGCGTCGGATTGCATGGTGATGCCCGGCACGCCGAAGAAGACGTCGTTGGGCGTCGTCGCCATGCGGCGGTCGAGTTGTTCCTTGTCGACATGGCTGGAGGACGAAAGCGATTCAATGGCCGTCTCGCCGGTGCGGCTGATCACCAGGATCTTGTCCAGCAGCGTCTCGCCCTGCGCGGGCTTGGCCTGTTCGTTCGCCGTTTCACCGGCCTTGGCCGGGGCGGTCTCCTGCGCCAGGGCCGAGGTCGCCAGAAGCGCCACCGCGGCCGCGCCGGCAAGCAATACCGTCATTCCGTTTAAGAGCGGCCCGTTTAAGAGCGGCCCATTGATGAGCGGCCGATTTTTACCCGCATGCCGCAATAGCGGGCGCGCGCCATCCCTCAACTCTGCCCCGGCCCAATTCAACCCCATGTTCCCACTCCAAAATCCAAGTTAATGCTGGCTGGCTTGGGGCTGACCCGGCGCTTGCTGCAATTTTTGCGCTGCCGGTATCTTAAATGTTGACTCATTTACTCCGGTATTGCACTGACTATTAAACGTGAGTATTCGAGTCAAGAATGATTTTGAACGGCGCAGGCTGCGGCAGCAGCGCGGCGCGAGAAAGGAGCCGAAGATGAACGCTTACAATCCCGACGCTTTCCGTACCCGCTTCCACCGCCCCGAGACCGAGGGCAAACGCCGGCCGGAACCCAACCGCATTTCGGTTCGGACGCTGTCCAGCAACACGCTGTTTGCCGGCGAGCACGAGATCGGCATCGAACACCATGGCGCGCTGTATCGATTGAAGATCACCCGCCTGGGCAAGCTAATTCTCAACAAGTAGGTCGAAGTCATGGATCAGCGCGTAAAGCCCGCCCCGCACGAAATTCGAAACGCACGGTCGGACAACCCGAAGATGCGCGAGCGCGACCTTGCCGCGCAGCTTGGGATTTCCGAAGCCGAACTCGTTGCGGCGCATTGCGGCGACGGCGTCGTGCGCCTCGACCCGCGCGTAAACGACCTGCTCACCGGCCTTGAGGCGGTGGGCGAGGTGATGGCGCTGACCCGCAACGAAAGTGCGGTCCACGAAAAGATCGGCATCTACGACAAGGTGGTGACCGGAACCCATAATGCGATGGCGCTGGGCAAGGATATCGACCTGCGCATCTTCCCAGGCGTGTGGACGCATGGCTTTGCCGTTGAAAAGCGCGACGGGGACGACATCCGCCGCAGCCTGCAATTTTTCGATGCCGCCGGCGATGCGGTCCACAAGGTGCATCTGCGGCCGGCATCGAACCTGTATTCCTACCAGAAACTGGTCGCCGCGCTGGAATCGGCCAATCAAGATGCGACGGTGGATATCGCGCCCCGTGCCGACAGTGATCCCGAAATGTCCGATGCGTTGGTTGACGTCACGGAGCTGCGTGAGCGCTGGAGCAAACTGACCGATATCCATCAGTTTTTCGGCATGCTGCGCGCGCTGAAAGTCGGCCGCCGGCAAGCGATTCGCCTTGTCGGGCAGGATTATGCGTGGAAGATCGACAATGGCGCTGTCGGCTCGATGCTTCACCATGCAGCCGCAGATGCGCTGCCGATCATGTGCTTTGTCGGCAACCGCGGCTGCATCCAGATCCATTCGGGGCCGATCGCCAACATCAAGCCGATGGGGCCGTGGGTCAACGTGATGGACGAGACGTTCCACCTGCATCTGCGCGTCGATCATATTCACGAGGCCTGGGCGGTGCGCAAGCCGACAAAGGACGGCCATGTCACTTCCATAGAGGCTTATGGCGAGGATGGGGAACTGATTATCCAGTTTTTCGGCCAGCGGCACGAAGGCGAGCAGGAACGGCCGGATTGGCGCTTCCTGGCCGAGAACCTGCCCCGAATTCCCGTTTCCGGCGTGGTTTGAGGGGTCGTCAATGGCAGGTTTGTTGAAACTGGCGCGGTCGGCGCTGATCGCTCTTTCGTTCACGCTGGCGCCCGTAGGCGCCGGTGCGTCGGAAAACACATCGGTCTTTCCAGCCGGCGCGAAGATCGCCTCGATCGGTGGCTCGATCACCGAAATCGTGTTCGCCCTGGGCGAGCAGGACCGGCTGGTCGCCCGCGATTCGACCAGCGTCTATCCGCAAGAGGCGTTCAAGCTGCCGGATGTCGGCTATATGCGCCAGCTTTCGCCGGAGGGCGTGCTTTCGGTCGATCCTTCCGGCATTCTGGCCTTGCAGGGAAGCGGCCCGAAGGAAGCCATCGACGTGCTCAAGAAGGCCAGCG
>DASYCS010000423.1:0-6350 GCA_036500025.1 Mesorhizobium sp.
AGCCTTCCGCGCCCGCCGGACGAAACATTGATGACCGATTGCCCGATCATCGCACAGCCGCCCATGCCGCCAAAAAAGGCGGAGGTGATGTTGGCGACGCCCTGGCCGGCGCATTCGCGGCTCTTGTCGCTGGGCGTATCCGTCATGTCGTCGACGATCTGCGCCGTGAGCAGCGATTCCAGCAGGCCAACGGCGGCCAGTGTCAGCGCCACCGGCAGCAGGATGCGCAGCGTCTCAAAGGTAAGCGGCACTTCGGGCAGTCCAAAGCTCGGCAGGGTGGTCGGCAATTCGCCGAGATCGGCGACGGCGCGCACGTCGAGCTTGAAAACGAGGCTGACAATGGTCAGCACCGCGATCGCCACCAGCGGCGAAGGGATCGCCTTGGTGAAGCGCGGGAAGATGTAGATGATCGCAAGGCCGAGCGCGATCAGCCCGTATGTCGCCATCGGCACATGGACGAGTTGGGGCATCTGCGCCAGAAAAATCAGGATCGCCAGCGAATTGACGAAGCCGGTCATGACCGATTGCGAGACGAAGCGCATCAACCGTCCAAGCTTCAGCAGGCCGGCGACGATCTGGACGATGCCCATCAGGATGGTGGCGGCGAAGAGATATTGCACGCCATGTTCGCGCACCAGCGGCCCCATGAGGACGGCGGTTGCCGCCGTCGCCGCCGAGATCATCGCCGGCCTGCCGCCGACGAAGGCGATGACGGAGGCGATGACCACCGAGGCATAAAGCCCGACCTTGGGGTCGACGCCGGCGATGACCGAAAACCCGATGGCCTCCGGTATCAATGCCAGCGCAACGACGATGCCCGAGAGCAGGTCGGCGCGGACATTGGAAAACCAGTCGCGTTGAATGGTGGAAGCCAGAGCCATGGTGATTAAATCCCGCAAGGACGCCCAGGCCGGCGCATGTCGCGCGGCTGACGGTGGTCATTTCATTTGCGTGGTCCGGCGGATTGGCGGCCGGAAGAGCCACCCGGATTTTCACCGGGTCCAGTCGAATGAGCAGCCTTATAATGGAGATTCTTTGCAACGCAATATCGAAGGGCGGCAGATCGCAAATCGGCCTGGAGATTGGCGTCAGCCATGGGAGTGGATGAAGCACCGGACGCGCCGGTGCTTGACGCGTCAATCCTTGCGGCGTCGGCGCTGGCCATCACCGCTTGCGCAGGCCGTCCACGAAAACATCGACGAGCCGCAGCGCGCTCGGTTGCCAGTCATTGGTCGCCTGCGAATAGAAGATGCCGAGCAGCGTGCGCAGCAGCTCTTCGGGCGTGACGTCGGCGCGCAGCCTGCCGGCGGCGATCCCGTGGTCCAGCAGCAGGGCGATGGCGTTGGTCAGCCGCTCCAGCGAATAGGCTTTCAGCTCGCTCGACCCGTGCGCAACCATTTGCAGCGCTTCGATCATGCCCTTCTTGGCGGCGACCAGGCGGACATTGGCGTGCAGCCACGTCCGCAGCGCCTCGACCGGATCGCCCACGCCGGCCAGTTGTTCGGCGAGGCCGCCGAGATGGTCCACCTCATGCCGGTAGACGGCCTCGAACAGCGCCTCGCGCGTCGGGAAGTGGCGGTAGAGCGTGCCGATGCCGACGCCGGCCTGGCGCGCCACCATCTCCAGGCTCGCCTGGGAGCCGCCGGTGCTGAAGACATGGGTTGCCGCTTCCAGCAGCCGTTCACGGTTGCGGATCGAATCGGCGCGCAATTTGCGCATTGTCTTGGTGGCTTCCTGTTCCATTTCTCTCAGGATAACACAGTTTGTCTCTTGATAAACGGAGGCATCCTCCGTATAGATAGGTGGTGCGTCGGGAAAACGAACAGAGCTATACGCATTCCCGACCAAAGCCGGCGGATTGGCCGCTTCCGTTTGCGCTCGCATTTTCCGCCGCCTCCGGCAACCCGAACCCTACATCATAAACACTGCGTGGAGTATTAAATGTCTCCCTCCATCAGCCTTAGCATCAATGGCCAGCCTTGCGGCGTCGCGGTGGACGATCCGCGCGTGACCCTGCTTGACCTGCTGCGCGAAAAGCTCGGCCTGACCGGCACCAAGAAAGGCTGCGACCGTGGCCAGTGCGGCGCCTGCACCGTGCTCCTCGATGGCCGGCGCATCAATTCGTGCCTGGTGCTGGCCGCCAGCCTGGATGGCGCGGAAGTCGTCACCATCGAAGGCCTTGCCGATGGCGATACGCTGCATCCGGTCCAGGCGGCGTTTATCGCCCATGACGGATTTCAATGCGGCTTCTGCACGCCGGGGCAGATCATGAGCGCCGTCGGGCTTATCCGCGAGGCCCATGCCGGAAACGAGCCGGAGCGCATTCGCGAGCTGATGAGCGGCAATATCTGCCGGTGCGGCGCCTATCAGGGCATCACGGAAGCCGTGCTGGAAGCCCAGAAAACGTTGGCTGACAAGGAAGGCTCCAAGCAGGACCGAAAGGACGCGGCATGAACCGTTTTGACTATATCCGCCCCGCCAGCGTCCAGGAGGCGGTTGCGGCGGCGGCCATGCCAGGTTCCACCTATCTGGCGGCCGGCACCAACCTGCTCGACCTGATGAAGGTGGGGGTCTCGCGGCCGGAACGGGTGATCGACATTTCCCGGCTGCCCGGCCTCGACCGGATCGAATGGCAAGGCGATGGCGGCGTGCGCATCGGCGCGATGGTTCGCAATTCCGACCTCGCCTATGACCAGCGCTTCGCCCGGTCCTTTCCCGCTATTGCCGAAGCGTTGCTTTCGGGCGCGTCGGCGCAGTTGCGCAATGCCGCGACGGTCAGCGGCAACCTGATGCAGCGCACGCGCTGCGCCTATTTCCAGGACACCGCCAGCGCCTGTAACCGGCGCGCGCCGGGGTCCGGCTGCGATGCGAGGGAGGGCGAGAACCGCACGATGGCGGTGCTGGGCTTCAGCGAGCATTGCATCGCCACCCATCCATCGGATTTCTGCGTGCCGCTGGTCGCCTATGACGCGGTGGTCGAGGTCGAAGGCCCGCATGGCGCGCGCGAAATCGCGGTCGACGCGCTGCATGCGCTGCCCGGCACCACGCCGGAACAGGAGACGGTGCTCATGCCGGGCGAGATGATCGTCGCGCTGCGGCTGCCGGCCGAGGCCGCGGATTTCGCGCGCAACGCCCGCTACCTGAAGCTGCGCGAGCGGACATCCTTCGCCTTTGCGCTGGTTTCGGCGGCAGTCGCCCTCGATATCGACAATGGCGTTATCCGCAACGCCCGCATCGCACTGGGCGGCGTCGCCGCCAAGCCATGGCGGGCAAGGGAGGCCGAGGCCTCGCTGAAGGGGTCGCCGCCGACAGACGAAGCTTTCGAAAAAGCCGCCGAACTGGCGCTGGCCGAAGCAAAGCCTTCCGGTGACAACGCCTTCAAGATCGAACTGGCCCGGCGCCTGACGCGGCGCGCGCTTGCCTTTGCCCTGGAGGGAACGCCGAACGTGATGCCTGCCTTGCCGGCTTCGCCTTTCATGACCAATCCCGGAGCAAGCCATGTCGCTTGAAACAACACCGTCCCAGAACCGGTATGGATCGAATATCGGCCAGCCGCTGACACGCCGCGACGGCGTGCTGAAGGTAACCGGCCGCGCCACCTATGCCGCCGACAACCACCCGGCGGGCATGCTCTATGCCGTCACCGCCGTCAGCCGCATCGCGCGCGGCCGCGTGACGTCGCTGAACGTCGCCGCCGCCATGGCGCATCCGGGCGTCGTCGAGGTCATTACCCCGGCCAACCGTCCGCCGCTGGCGCACGACCCCGACGAAAAGATGCCGCCTTTCGGCTTCCGCGTCGAAGTGCTGCAAGACGATACGGTACGCTATGCCAACCAGCCTATCGCGCTGGTGATCGCCGAGACGTTCGAGGCGGCGACCGAGGGGGCAGCCCTGCTCGATCCGCGCTATGAGGCCGAGGTTCCTCGCACCGGCCGTGGCAATGGCCTGGTCTACGATCCCCCAGCGATCGGCATCGGCGCGCCGCCCCGCACCGCGCGCGGCGGCGATATCGAGGAAGGCCTGGCAGCTGCGGTCAACGTCACGGAAGAAGAATATCTGACGCCGGCGCAATATCACAATGCGATGGAACCGCACGCCATCGTCGCCGAATGGGATGGCGACAAGGTCACGCTCGACATGCCCAACCAGGCGATGGTGCTCAGCCGCGCGTCCTACGGCGCCTATTTCGGCGTTCCGCCTGAAAATGTTCTCATCCGCTCGCCCTTCCTCGGCGGAGGCTTCGGCTCCAAGGCCATCCTGAACGGACCGCAAATCCTGGCGATCCTGGCGGCGCGGATGTTGAAGCGGCCGGTCAAGCTTTCGCTGACGCGCGCGCAGATGTTCGGACCGGTCGGGCATCGCGGGGCGACGTGGCAGAAGCTGCGCATCGGCACCGACAGGCAAGGCCACATCACGGCCCTGCATCATCATTCGCTGTCGGCCACTTCGAGCTTCGACGATTTCCTCGAATCGGCGGCGAACGCATCGCTGCCGCTCTATGCCAGCCCGGCCCTGCTGGCCGACCATAGCGGCTTGCGCCTGAACACGGGAACGCCCGGACCGATGCGCGCGCCCGGCGAAGCCTCCGGTTCGGCGGCGCTCGAAGTCGCCATGGACGAGGCAGCCGAAGCCTGCGGCATGGACCCGCTGGAATTCCGGCTTGCGAATTATGCGGAGACGGAGCCGGGCACCGGCAAGCCGTTCTCGTCGAAGGCGCTGCGCGAATGCTACGCCGAGGGCGCCAAGCGTTTCGGCTGGTCGGGGCGGCCGTTGGCTCCGCGCCAGATGCGCGACGAAAAAGGCTTCCTGGTCGGATGGGGCATGGGCACGGCGCTGTTTCATTGCCCGCATTTCCCGGCGTCGGCGCGGGCGACCTTGCGCGCCGACGGCAGCGCGCTGGTGGAGACGGCCGGCGCCGACATGGGGCAGGGCGCATGGACCGCGCTTGCCCAGATCGCGGCCGAGGCGCTCGGTCTCGATCCCGAGCAGGTCGAGCTGCATTCCGGCCTGTCGACCTTGCCCGATGGCGGCGTCGCCGGAGGTTCCGCCCATACGGCAAGTGCCGGCCTGGCGCTGCACAATGCCGGGCAGGATGCGATCTTGAAACTGGCCGAACTCGCCATGTCGGATGCCGGCTCGCCGCTTTTCGGCGCAGGCAATATCGGCGTTACGGCGCGTGGCGGGAGACTTTACCGCAACGACGATCAAACGCGCAGCGAAAGCTATGCCGAGATACTTGCCCGCGCGGGCCGCAGCGAAGTCATCGGCGCCGCCGACGCCTCGCGCGATCCAGCGGCGGCAGGGCAGCATGCCATGTTCTCGCATGGCGCCGTCTTCGCCGAGGTCAAGGTCGATCCCGATCTTGGCCAGGTCCGCGTCACGCGGCTGGTCGGCGCGTTCGCGGCCGGCCGGATCATCAATCCGCGCCTGGTGCGCAGCCAGTATTTCGGCGGCATGATCTGGGGCGCGTCGTTCGCGCTGCATGAAGAAGCCATCGTCGACCGCCGCACCGGCAGGATCATGAACTCGGATCTGGCCGAATACCGGGTGCCGGTGAATGCCGACATTCCCTCGCTGGAAGCAATCCTCATTCCCGAGGAAGACCCCTATGTCAATCCGCTCGGCATCAAGGGCGTCGGTGAGATCGGCATCACCGGAACGGTCGGCGCGGTCGCCAATGCCGTCTGGCATGCGACGGGCAAGCGGGTGCGCCGCTTCCCGATCCGCATCGAGGACCTTTTGACGGACAGGTAGACGAGGCCCTCCAACGGTCCGCCGCTTGGCACTACCGGCCGCAGATAGAGGCCGTATAACGGTCCACCGCCGCCGGCCTCGGATCGAGGCCGTTCCGGCCAAGTGCCACGCGCTGCCGGCCGCAAATGTGGTGGCGGGCTGATGTAGGAAGCCTCGGCATCACGCCCGGCCCCGATCCTTGCGGCATCGAGCCGGACATGATGGCCGTCACAAGGGGGCCGGCCTCGCGCTTGTGCGCTGCCGAGCGCGATCTTCCATCGAAGCTCCGGGCTCGCCGGGTCGGTTCTTCGGAAGCGGAGGGCGGCGGGCAGGCGTTAATTTCGAGCGGGACTTGAAATTCCGGCCAGTGTGAGCTTACCAACGAGGGCGGCGCGGCGCGTCGGCGCGAACCGATGGTGGAGAACAGGTATATTTGCCGCAAATGTCATGGAAAGTTCCGACAAGCCGGTTTGCGCGACATGACGTGCCCGCCATGAAACGGCAAACGACCCTGCTCGATGCATTTACGGGCAGCTGGCGCGTGCGACGCAAGATCATCGATCACCGCGTGGCCAGCGTTTCGAATTTCGTCGGCGAGGCCGTGCTGACGAAGACTT
>DASYCS010000424.1:0-2935 GCA_036500025.1 Mesorhizobium sp.
CTGTCGATTGCCCGCGCCATCATAACCCGGCCGAAGCTGATCGTCGCCGACGAACCCGTCTCGGCGCTCGATGTCTCCATTCGCGCCCAAATCCTCGACCTGTTCGCCGAACTGAACGGCAAGCTTGGCATCGCCTATCTATTCATTACCCACGACCTCAACGTGGCGCGCGCGATCACCGACGAGGTGCTGGTGATGCAGGACGGCAGGATCGTCGAACGCGGCAAGACCGGCGAGGTGCTGACCCGCCCGCAATCCGATGAGGCGCAAGCGCTGGTGGCGGCCGCACCGGACCTGCGCCGGGCGCTGGCCAGGAAAATGCACGAACAGGGCTAGGCCGCCTGCCTTGCCGGTTCGATCATTATGCTCGACGCATCGTGGCTCGCGGCAGCGGCGTGCTCCAACGATCCACTCAAAGCGACGAACCAGTCGCATCGCCGGAGCTGATGCCGAGCAGGTCTAGCGTACGACGCAGCAACTTCATCTCGCTCTCCGCCAGGTGGCTGTCCGCCTTGGCGATCTCGGCCATGTGCAGAGCCAGCAATTTGCGCCGTTCCATATCGAGGTCGCGAAACAGCGCCACCGCCTGCGAACCATCCGTCTCGTAACCGAAATCGTTGAGATATTCGATAACGCGCTCGATGCTGCTTTCGGGAATTTCAAAGGCATCGCGGCAAATGCGCCGAAATGCCGTCATCTCGCTTTCGCTCACCGTGCCGTCCGCCAGGATCATTCGAAACAGCATCAGCAGTTCGGCGGTGAGAACCGGATCGTCCGCTACCTTGCGAACGCCGGGATCGCCGTCGAGAAGCTCGCGCAACTGGTCCAGCAAGCCTATGAACATGAAGCCTTCTCCCGCTCGTCACGCGTATTTTGAGGACGAGACCGCCATTGCGCAATCCCCGCCGATGTGGTCGAACCCGCATCTACCTTATCGCCCGCCCGGATACCCGTCCCGCCATGTCCGATCTTTCCGCACAAGTCATCCTCATGCTTGCGCTGGCCGGCTTTGTCGCCGGCTTCGTCGATTCCATCGCCGGCGGCGGCGGGCTGATTACCGTGCCGGCGCTGCTGTTGGCCGGCTTGCCGCCTGTCGCGTCCCTCGGCACCAATAAATTGCAGGGCTTGTTTGGTTCCGGCTCGGCCACGCTCGCCTACGCCTCGAAAGGCCATGTCGATCTGCGCCGGCAACTCCCTTCCGCCTTGATGGCGGCAGGCGGTGGAGCATTGGGGGCACTGGCGGCGACCGTCCTGCCCGGCGACATCTTGAGCGCGGCACTTCCCGTCATTCTGGTGGCCATCGCGCTCTATTTCGCCATCAAGCCCAATATGGGCGATGTCGACCGCGTTCGGCGCCTCTCTCCCTTCCTGTTCGGCCTGCTGGTCGTGCCCGCCATCGGCTTTTACGATGGCGTTTTCGGTCCGGGGGCCGGATCGTTCTATATGCTGGCTTTCGTTTCGCTCGCCGGTTACGGCGTACTCAAGGCGACGGCCAATACCAAACTGTTGAATTTCGCCTCCAACCTCGGCGGCTTCATCATCTTCGCTTCGGTCGGCGTCATCAGCTGGAAGATCGGCCTGATGATGGGCGTGGCGCAATTTCTCGGCGCGCGAACCGGCGCTTCCCTGGCGATCCAAAGCGGCGCCAAGATCATCAAGCCGCTGCTGGTGATCGTGTGCGTGGCGCTGGCCATAAAGCTGTTGGCCGACCCACAAAACCCGCTTCGCCTGATGATCGGCCTTTGACCGCTGCCCCCCAATGGTCGGCCCGAAATGGCCAGTCCAAAATGACCGGTATTTGAAAATTATTCGGTCTTTTCGTCCAGCAGGTTGGAAACGAAATCGAAAAGGCCGGGGCGCCGGTCACGCCGCAGACGTTCGGCGCTGACAATGGCGCGCACTTCGGAAAATGCCCGGTCGAGGTCGTCATTGAGCACCACGAAATCATATTCGGTCCAGTGCTCGATTTCGGTGCGCGCGTTTTTCAGCCGCGTCTCGATGGCCGCTTCCTGATCCTCGGCGCGCCGCTTCAGCCGCGCCTTCAGCTCTTTCATCGACGGCGGCAGGATGAAGATCGAGACGATATCGCCGCGCATCTTCTCTTTCAGCTGCATCGCCCCCTGCCAGTCGATATCGAACAGCATGTCGCGCCCCTCGGCCATCGCCTTTTCGGCTGCCTCGCGCGGCGTTGCATAGAAATTGCCATGCACTTCGGCCCATTCGAGCAGTTCGTGATTGTCGCGCAATATCTCGAATTCGCGCTGCGTCCTGAAATGATAGTGGATGCCGTCGATTTCGCTGCCGCGGCGTGGGCGCGTCGTCACGCTCACCGACAGTTCGAACCCCTGGTCGCTTTCGATCAGGTTTCGCGCGATGGTCGACTTGCCGGCCCCCGAAGGTGACGACAAAACAAGCATCAGGCCCCGGCGACGAATGCGCGAACCCACGTCTTTGGCAACCATCGGTTACTCCAGATTCTGGACTTGTTCGCGAAACTGATCGACCCCCGCCTTCAGTTCCAGCCCGATGGCCGTCACCGTCGCGGCATTCGATTTCGAACACAGCGTATTCGATTCGCGATTGAATTCCTGCGCCAGAAAGTCGAGCTTTCGTCCGATGGCGCCGCCGGCGGCCAGAAGCCCGCGTGCCGACGCGACATGCGTTTTCAGCCGATCGATTTCTTCGCGGATATCGGCCTTGGTGGCAAGGAAAGCCGCCTCCATATGCAGCCGTCCCTCGTCCAGATTGGCCGAGGCGTCCAGAAGCAACCGCACCTGTTCGGTAAGTTTCGCACGGATTGCCGCCGGTTCCCTCGACGGATCGGCCTCAGCGCGCAGCGTCAACGCCTCAATGGCGTCGATCTGCCCGGATAGCAGCACTCCCAGCGCCTCGCCTTCGGCCTGGCGGGCAGCCACCAGGCCAGACAATGCCTGTT
>DASYCS010000425.1:0-1678 GCA_036500025.1 Mesorhizobium sp.
AATGGGCATATCCACGTTCAGGTCGCACAACGTATCGGCGACAGTGGCATCATCCAGACCGGCGATGGCGACGATGTCGCCGGCTTCGGCGCGTTCCACCGGCACGCGGGCGAGGCCGCGGAAGGCCAGCAGCTTGGTGACGCGGGTCTTCTCAATGATCTCGCCGTCGCGGTTCAACGCCTTGATGTTGCGGTTGGTGGTGATGACGCCGGATTCGATGCGGCCCGTGAGGATGCGGCCCAGGAAATTGTCAGCCTCCAAAGTGGTGACCAGCATCTTGAAGGGATGCTCTTCGCCCGCCAGAGCCTGCGGCTTCGGCGCCGGCACATTGTCCACGATCAGTTGGAACAGCGGATCGAGATTCTTGCGCTCGTCTTCCAGCTCCTTCACCGCCCAGCCATTGCGGCCGGAGGCATAGAGGTAATGAAAGTTCAGCTGATCGTCATTGGCTTCCAGCGCCAGGAACAGATCGAAAATGGATTCCAGCGTTTCCTTGGGCTGGGCGTCCTGACGGTCGATCTTGTTGATGACCACGATGGGCTTGAGGCCCAGCTTCAGCGCCTTGGAGAGCACGAATTTGGTCTGCGGCATGACGCTTTCAGCCGCGTCCACCAGCAGCACCACGCCGTCCACCATCGAGAGGATACGCTCCACTTCGCCGCCGAAATCGGCATGGCCGGGGGTGTCCACCGTATTGATGCGCGTGCCATGCCATTCGACGCTGGTGCATTTGGCCAGAATGGTGATGCCGCGTTCGCGTTCCTGATCGTTGGAATCCATGGCGCGCTCGGCCATGTGCTGGTTCTCGCGCACCGAGCCGGACTGCTTCAGCAGCTGATCAACCAGCGTGGTTTTGCCATGGTCGACATGGGCGATGATGGCGATGTTGCGAATATTCATGAATCGGGGCGCTCGGGCTGGGAAGGCCGGGCTTATAGACGCCGCCCCCGTGACCCGCAATGCACGTCGCAAAAGTCGCAGCGCCACAAAATAATAACAATGATTTCAACGTGTTAATGAATAATTCGGGCGGTTACATGCCCCCGGGGCGGTCCTTTTTGAGACAATTGTGAGAGAGTTTTACCCTATAGAGTGCGCAAGGGTGAGCGCCGAAATAATGCTAAGGCCGTGCAAGGCTTGAAAAAATCCTCGTCATGGGCGTGGGATAAGCGGAATTTTGGGCGTAAATTTTTCGCACTTGGTTGTTAGAAGTGTTGCCGGTGTCAATACGGGTTTGGGGAACGACATTGCGTATCACGTTGTCGCAAAATTATGACAGGGATTGCCGCAAGCTCGCCCCGCTTGCGCAGTTCGGCTTGGGAAAGATCGCATGAATATGCAGGTAACGCCGCCAACAGATAATCGCGACGTGCCGGCGCATGAAACGCTGTCCGGTGCGCATCCCGCACGCCGCTACGTCATCGGCGGCCTTGCGCTCGTCCTGGTGCTGGGCGGGTTTTACTATTGGTCGCATTCCGGCAATGGCGGCCCGCGCCGCGGTCCCATCGTGGCGCCGGTGCGCGTCGCCAACGCCGTGCAGCGCGACATGGAAGTGGTCGAGCATACGATCGGAACCGTGGTCGCCAATTCCACCGTGTCGGTGACGGCGCGCGTGCAGGGGCAGCTCACCAAGGCCTATTTCAAGGAAGGCCAGATCGTGAAGGAAGGCGATCTTCTG